>CAMFYM010000046.1 GCA_946002045.1 uncultured Clostridia bacterium
AAGTCGCTTTAATTCTGCATTTTTGGCAGGTTCGGATTACTCTTTATTGCCTATGAACGAGATAATTCGTTATGCGTTTGAAGAGTTGAATTTAAAAAGACTGTGGTGTGGATATTTTGACGGCAACGAAAAATCAAGGCGTTGTCAGGAGAAATGCGGATTTAAGTACCACCACACAAACAAAGACATCTATTGGGAATTGACAGATGACATAAGAACAGAGCACATAACCTGTCTTGAAAGGCAGTATGTAAGACCTCTTTGAGCCTAAGCAGGTGCTTGATTTAGGGGCAGGTCAATAGACAGGGAATGCTCAATAAATGAGGAAATATCTATGCTTAATAACGCAGGATTTAATAAAGTGTACTGCGTATATTCAAATTTAAAATTCGGCGTTATTCTTGCCATAAAGGATTGACAAAGGTTAACCGATACTCTAAAATAAAATTACAATATATAGGCAATAAAGAGCAATCCGAACCGTGGTTCAAATTGGCTGATTTGCCCTTACTCTATGTTAAAAATACTCGGAATACATAAAGTATTCCTGCGTTTTTGTGCCGTGATTAAGAACAAATCAGCACAATTTGAACTCGCAGACCAAAAACGCATACAGTAAAGATGAATTTTGGATTTTGAGATGGAAGCCTTGCTGACGCAAGGCAACAGCGAAAACTTCAAAAGTCGCTTTAATTCTGCATTTTTGGCAGATTCGGATTACTCTTTATTGCCTAAGGGATATTCGTTAAAATTTATGTATCAAAAAATCGCCGACAAGGCTAATGCCTTATGCAAAAAAATTCAGTTTTTAAACGGTGCACAGCTAAAGGCTATCGCCATTATTTCAATGCTCATTGACCATGTTAACAAGGCATTGATTTATCCTAATTTAACAACCTCTCAGGGCGGACTCACCACTCTCAGTAATGTGTTTGATAAAATCGGCAGAATTGCATTTCCCTTGTTCTGCTTTCTTTTAGTTGAGGGCTTTTTTAAAACAAGAAGCAGAAAAAAGTATTTAATAAATCTGCTTATTTTCGGTGCAATATCAGAGGTTCCTTTTGATATGTTCACAACCTCCAGCTTTTTTAATAACAACTGGAATAACGTAATGTTTGCATTGGCATTGGTGCTTGTTACCATATGGATAATTGATGTGCTTAAGGTAAAAATGCAAAGCAAAAAGAAGGTGCTTTGGTATTTGGTATCCTTTGCGATTGTAGCAGTAATGAGCACGGTATCAATGCTTTTGGCACTTGATTATGAGCATCACGCAATTTTGATAGGCTATTTTTTCTATCTTTTCCACGATGCTCAACTGTTATCTATTCCGTTTGCCTATGCGTCTATTTATACAGAGCCTTGGTCGCTTTTAGGCTTTGGATTGACCCTTACATATAACGGCGAAAGAGGTAAGCAAAGCAAAATGTTGGGCTATTGGTTTTATCCGGTGCATTTGCTTATTCTCGGAATACTTCGTATGTGGCTTAAGATTTAGCATCAAAAAACCACAAGGGCAGGGTGTTGCTTTGAAATGCCCTGCTTTGTGCAGACATAACAAAAAAAAGGCAGCTCGATTAGGTTATCCTAACGAACTGCCTTTAATTTTATTCAATTTATCGCTTTAATCCTAACACAAGGATTATTGCAACTATTACCGGCAAAACAAAGGTCATATATGGACGCATCCATTTTTTAACCTTAAGACCCCTGCCTGAATTAGCCTCGTTAACAAAGCTGTCCCAGCCCCAACCGTAACGGCTGACGCAGAAGAAAATGAACAGTAACGAGCCACCCGGCAGGAAAATATTACTAACAATAAAGTCCTCTAAATCAAGAACTGTTGAGCCGTCACCAAAGGGCGTAAAGCCTGAAAAAACATTAAATCCTAACGCACAGGGCAGTGATAATAAAAGCATTATGAAAAGGTTAATTATACTTGCCTTTTTTCTGCTCCAGCCGAAAATATCCATATTGCAGGATATAATATTTTCAAATACTGCCAAAACGGTTGACAGAGCAGCAAAGCTCATAAATACAAAAAACAGTGTGCCCCACAGACGACCTAACGGCATATTGTTGAATATGTTTGGCAGAGTGATGAATATTAGGCTTGGTCCGCTTGTTACCTCAACATCATAGGCAAAGCAGGCAGGGAAGATGATAAGACCGGAGCAAAAGGCAACAAAGGTGTCAAGAACAGCAACAGTAACCGACTCACCTAAAAGCGTTCTTTTTTTGTCAATATAGCTACCGAAAATAGCCATAGCACCAATACCCAGGCTCAATGTAAAAAATGCCTGATTCATTGCACCGGCAATAACATTAGCAATACCGATTTCCTTCATTTTGTTGAAGTTGGGCAAAAGGTAAAACCTTAATCCCTCTTGACCACCGTCGGTAAATATGCTGTTGATTGCAAGAACAATCATTATTACAAGTAGCATTGTCATCATAATTTTTGTTATGCGTTCAATACCCTTTTGTAAGCTAAAGGAGCATACAAAAAATCCAAATGCAACAATAATTGACATATATACAACAGAGCTGACAGGACTTGACAGCATATCGCTGAAAAGATTGCTAACCTGCTGTGGCGACGCACCCTCAAATTTGCCTGTGGCAGTTGAAACAAAATAGTTTAGCATCCAGCCTGCTACTGTTGTGTAAAACATCATTAGCAGATAGTTGCCTGCCATTGCAAAATAGCCGTGAATATGCCATTTGCTACCCTTTGGCTCTAATTGCTGATACAATCTTGCAGGGCTTTTTTGGCTGGCACGACCCATGGAAAACTCCATTGTCATAACCGGAACGCCTAAAACTACAAGAAAGAAAAGGTAAATTAAAACAAAGGCGCCTCCACCGTATTGACCAACCATATACGGAAATTTCCAAACATTACCTATTCCGATAGCACAGCCGGCACTAAGCAATATAAAGCCTAATCGGCTACCTAATTTTTCTCTTGGCATAACGCAACCCCTCTCATTGTTATAGGGATAACATAACACATAAGGATTTATTTTACAAGATGTATGATATAAAAGTCTTTGATGATTTTTGAATGATTATGTCACTATTGACTATCTTGTAAAAAGTTTGTATAATATAGAGAACTAATTAAATATATTAGCATTTTATATAAAAGAAGGTATAGTAATGAGATCAGATTTAATTAAAGAGGGACCATCAAGAGCTCCTCACCGTTCACTTCTCAGAGCCTTGGGAATTGACGAGCTTGAAATGAAAAGACCGTTTGTGGCAGTTGTTAATTCAAAAAGCGACTATATTCCGGGTCATATGCACCTTGACAAAATCGCAGAGCAGGTTAAGGCAGGCATAAGAAATGCCGGTGGTGTACCGTTTGAGTTTAATACAATCGGTGTTTGCGACGGTATTGCAATGAACCACAAGGGTATGAAGTATTCACTTTGCTCAAGAGAGCTTATCGCAGACAGCATTGAGGTTATGCTTACTGCTCATCCTCTTGACGCAATCGTATTTATTCCAAATTGTGACAAGATTGTTCCCGGTATGCTCCTTGCAGCATGCAGGCTTAATCTGCCGTGTATTTTTATCAGTGGTGGTCCAATGCTCCCCGGTAAAAGCACCCAGACAACAAATCGCATCGGACTTTCAGAGCAGTTTGAGTATGTTGGCGCTAATTCAGTTGGCAAAATGAGTCTTGAAAATCTTGAGTCCTGCGCATTTACTGCTTGCCCCACCTGTGGCTCATGCTCAGGTATGTATACTGCCAACTCAATGAATTGCCTGACAGAAACTATCGGTATGTCATTACCGGGCTCAGGCACAATTCCTGCTGTTATGAGTGCAAGACTTCGCCTTGCAAAAATGGCAGGTGAGCGAGTTATGGATTTGCTTAAGGACAATATCAGACCTTCTGATATTATTACGGAAAAAGCCATTGAAAATGCAATGAGAACCGATATGGCTATCGGCTGCTCAACAAATACAATTCTTCATCTTACTGCCGTTGCTCATGCAGCAGGCCACGATATTGATTTGGCAGACCTTGATGCAATGGGCAGAAAAACTCCTCAAATTTGCAAGCTTAATCCTGCATCATCTGTATTTATCACAGACCTTAATGATGTTGGAGGTATTCAATCGGTAATGAAGGAGCTGGCAAGAGGTGGAATGATTAACACCGACGCACTTACAGTAAACGGTACTGTTGCCGACAGAATTTCTGTTGCTCCCGATGCAGACGGCGATATTATAAGAAAGCTTGAAAGTCCGTTTTCTGCTGACGGTGGTATTGCAGTTCTTACAGGTAATCTTGCACAGGATGGTGCAGTAGTAAAGAAGGGTGCAGTTGCTCCTGAGATGATGCAGCACAAGGGTCCTGCAAAATGCTATAACAGCGAGGAGGAGGCAATAGCTGCTATCACAGGTGGCAAGGTTGTTGCCGGCGATGTCGTTGTTATTCGCTATGAGGGTCCAAAGGGTGGACCGGGTATGAGGGAAATGCTTTCCCCAACCTCTGCAATTATCGGTATGGGTCTTGGCGAATCTGTGGCACTTCTTACAGACGGTCGTTTTTCCGGCGCAACAAGAGGTGCATCAATCGGTCATGTTAGCCCTGAGGCAGCAATGGGTGGCACAATCGCTCTTGTTGAGGACGGCGACGAGATTGAAATTGATATTCCTGCAAGAGTACTTCGTGTTAATGTATCTGACGAGATATTGGCTGAAAGAAAAGCAAAATGGCAGCCACCTGTTCAAGAGCTTACAGGCTATCTTAAGAGATATGCACAGCATGTAACAAGTGGCGCAAAGGGTGCTGTTTTTGAAGATTAGGAGTTTTACCTATGAAAAAAGAGGACAAAAAAGAAAAGAAATATAAAAAAGGTGTTTTTAGGAATTACCTTATATATATAATCGGCTTTGTGTCAGTGGCTGTGGTTGTTATGATTTGTGCAATCGGTGCTGTTAATAAGCCTGCCACCGACTTTGTCCATAGGCTTGAAAAGGAATTTTCAATAGAAATTCGTGATATTCAGGTCAATAATAATAATTTTTCCAAAGACAAAAAGCTTGAGCTTTGCGATAAAATAGGCAATATTACAGTTGAGTCAATAGGTGTTAATTGTGATATTTATTACGGCGCCAACCGTGTTTCCTATCGCAACGGTGCAGGCTTTGACACTGACAGTCAATTCTTTGGCGAGGGTGAGGTCAGTGTCATTAAGGGCTTTGAGGAAACGGTGTTTTCAAACCTAAAGCGTATTGAAGAGGACGACATAATTACTGTTAAATCAGGTGATAACAGCTATACTTATAGCGTTGTTACGGCAGAATACTCAAGCACTGACTTAACAAAATCTGCTGCTGAATATGGCGAGTCACTTGTTATTTGCAGTATTTGCTCCGATTTTTCAGAGCATAGTGGCGAGAGCTTTTATGTTATTGCCCAAAGAATAAAAGGGGAGGGTAATTGATATGCCGAAGCTCCACGAAGCAAAAACGATTCTTGTTTTAAGGACTCTGCTTTCATTTGCATTGTTTTGCACAACTGTTTTGCTTAGCCTTTCTGTTTGTGGCAAAACTGTTTGGTTTAACAAAAGCTTGATTGAGCAATCCTTTCAATCCTATGATTATGTTGAGTCTGTAAAATCAAGCACGGTAGAGTATGTTAATGATGTTTATTTGAGAAACGGACTTGACAACAAGAATATTAAAGATATAATTACCTATAACCAAATAAAAGAAATTGTTAAGGCTTATGTTTCAAGCACGATAGGTGCCGGTACAGAGTATAACGAAACCACATATTCCGAGGATATTGATAATATTTGCAATGCAATAGAAAAGGATATTAACACACAGGTCAAGGAAAAGCAGCTGCAAAGCAACGGCAAAGCAGTTGGGGAAATAAAAAAGACGGTAAACGAATTTATTAACAGCGAGATTGAGATTGACACAGGTGAATTAAAATCATCTCTTAATATGCTTAGGATTGCAGATATTGTTGTGCTTTGCGTCAGCCTGTTCTTTACTGTTTCGTTTGCATTGATTTTAGTATTCCTTGGCGATAGTGCAAGGCGTTACCGTTCAATTAGAGCAGTTGGTGTTAGCTGTTATTCGGCAGGTGTTTTCAACATTATACTTTCAATAGTGCTGACAATTATTTTCAGCATAAAAAAGATTGATATTTTCCCGATTTATCTAAGAAATGTTGTTATGGACTATATCAATACCTGTATTTTAAGTATTGTGTTTGCAGCAGTTATCCTGTTGTTTGTGGGTATTGTTGCTTCAGTTTTAATTTGGAAAATCAGAAAAGTAAGATTTCAGAGGTAGTAAAATGGATAAGGATGTTGCTATTTCCGTTAATGATGTCACGATGACCTTTAATCTTAACAGAGAAAAGGTGGACAATCTTAAGGAGTATGTTATAAAAGCACTTACTCGCAAAATTGAGTATAAAAAATTCTATGCGTTAAAGAATATTGATTTTCAAATAAAAAAGGGTGAGCACTGGGCAATAATGGGTCTTAACGGTGCAGGTAAAAGTACACTGCTTAAGACTATTGTCGGTGTATATAAGCCGGTATCAGGTAGCGTTGAAAAGCAGGGCGTTATTGCTCCGTTGCTTGAGCTGGGTGCAGGCTTTGAGCCTAACTACACAGGCGAGGAAAATATTTTTCTTTACGGCTCAATTCTCGGCTATGACAGGGAATATATTAAAAGCAAATTTGACGAAATAGTAGAGTTTTCGGAATTAGGTCACTTCATTAAGGTGCCTGTTAAGAATTACTCAAGTGGTATGAAGGCAAGGCTCGGCTTCTCCATAGCAACTGCCGTTGAGCCGGATATTCTTATTCTTGACGAGGTGTTGTCAGTAGGTGATGCCGGATTCAGAAAAAAGAGTCTTGCTAAGGTGCAGTCACTGTTTGATAAGGGCGTAACAGTTTTGTTTGTGTCCCACAGCATTGAGCAGGTTAAGGCAATCTGTGACAAGGCAATTTTGCTTGAACACGGTGAAATTATTGCACAGGGTAATATTGATCAGGTAATACCTGTTTATGAGGAAAAGACCCGTAAAAAATCAAAGAAATAAAAAAGTTTGATAAATATAACAAAGACCAAGCAATTCGCCGGCACCACATAAGGCAGTATTTGTTTCTCGAACAAAATTCCCTGTATCTTTGCCAAAAGCCTCGCAAGGCGACAGCCTTGCTGCATTTTTGGCTTTTATACAAGAAATTTTCAGTTCTTACGAAACTGCGAAGCACTTTAAAATGCGAAATAATTGTGCAAGAAAAGGCAAAAACCACCGATAATGCTGACGCATATCGGTGGTTTTTAACGCATTATTGTGCGGTTAGTTCACATTTTAAAGAAATACTTCCTTATGGGGTGTCGGCGTTACGCTTGGTCTTTATCTTTGCCTTTGTTATTTTAATCTTGCTTCTAATCTGTATATCGGCATACCCATTGAGGAAAACTTCTCCTCATATTCCGTAACAATATTTCCCTCAAAATCGCTGTTGTGTAAATCTAAAGAAATATTTGACAGCTTAAATCCACAGCTTGAAAATTGCTCCAGCGAATATTCAAAGAAATGCATATTATCTGTTTTTTGACAAATAACGCCCTGTGGATTGATTATTTCTCTGTATATTTCCAAAAATCTTGGATTGGTCAGTCGGTGAGCAACGTGCTTTGCCTTTGGAAACGGGCAGGAGAAATTAAGAAAAATTTTCTCCACCGACTCCTTTTCAATATATGACGGCAGATATTCGGCAGTACCACAAAGAAATCTTATGTTATTAAGCTTCATTTCTCTTGCCTTATCGATAGCAAGGATAAGAACATTTTTATTTCGCTCAACACAAAGAATATTTATGCTTGGATTTTGCTGAGCAAAGGTACAGCCGAACTGACCCTTGCCACTGCCTATTTCAAGGCAAACAGGGTTATCGTTGCCGAATAAAGCCTTAAAATCAATAATGTGATTTTCCTTTTTGGCATCCTTATAGTTTAACGAATCGTTATGCATTTCTGTTAAGTAATCTGTTGAATTGGAAATACGCTCATCAAGATTTTTCTTTCTTTTCATCCTCATGGTGATACCTCCTTAATGCTCATCGTCTAATACAGCGTGGGCACATTTTACACCGTCAACTGCTGCCGAGATAATACCACCGGCATATCCTGCACCCTCACCACAGGGGTAAACGCCACGAATATTGCACTGTAAAAACTCATCACGCAAAATTCTCACAGAGCTTGATGAACGAGTTTCAGGGGCAGTGAGAACAGCATCGTAAAGATTAAAGCCCTTTAGCTTTTTATCCATTTCAACTATTGCAGATTTCATTGTGGCTGATACCTTTGTGGGTAAGCATTCATCAAGATTAGTCAGAGTAACTCCTGTTGGGCAGGTTGGCTTAACATTGCCAAGTGATTTGCTTTCAATACCCTTTAAGAAATCACCTACAAGCTGTGCAGGTGCATTGTAATTACTGCCGGCAAGCAGGTATGCCCTGTGCTCAATTTCCCTTTGGTAATAAATGCCTGATAGTGGATGCTCACTGGGGAAATCCTTTGGCTCAATGCCGACTAAAAGAGCAGAGTTTGCATTTTCGCCGTCACGGGCAAGTGAGCTCATTCCGTTAACAATAACGCACTCCTTCTCGCTGGCAGCAGCAACAACCGTTCCACCGGGACACATACAAAATGTGTATGCACCACGCTCGTGCAAGCCGTGGCAGGCAAGCTTATAATCAGCAGCGCCTAATTTTTTGTGGCCGGCAAATTTTCCGTATTGTGCCGTGTCAATAAGACTTTGTGGATGCTCAATTCTTGCACCGACGGAAAATGGCTTTTGTATTATCTCAACACCCATTGAGTAAAGCATTTCAACAGTATCTCTTGCACTGTGACCTATTGCCATAATAACACTGTCTGCTTCCATATCAATCATTTGTCCGTTATTTGAATATGTGATGCCGTGAACAAAGCCATTAGCACAAATTATCCTCTCAAGCTTACACTCAAGTCTAACCTCTCCACCCAATTTCTCAATTTTTTTGCGAATATTTTTAACAACAACAGCAAGTCTGTCTGTACCGATATGAGGCTTTGATGAATAAAGTATTTCCTCCGGTGCACCTGCCTCATAAAGCTCCTCAAGTATTTTGCGAATAAAAGGACTTTTAATGCCGGTTGTCAGTTTGCCGTCAGAGAAGGTGCCTGCACCACCCTCACCAAATTGAACATTAGACTCCTCGTTTAGCTCCTTTGTTTTCCAAAACCGGTTAACATCCCTTGTTCTTGCGTCAACATCCTTGCCTCGTTCAATTATAATAGGCTTCAGTCCTGCCTGTGCAAGTATTAAGCCTGCAAACATACCTGCCGGTCCAAAGCCAACAACTACCGGACGGAATTTACTGATTCTTTTGTTTTCAGGCAGGGTGTAAACATATGGTTTAACAAGCTGTACCTTGTTTGATTTGCATTTAGCAGTAATTTGCTCCTCGTCAAGTGTAATGGTAACATCAAGAGAATAGGTAAAATGCACATCGTCCTTTTTTCTTGCATCAACACTCTTTTTATATATGGTATAGGAGTCAATATATTTTTCGTTTATCTTTAATGTTTTGGCTGCCTTTTGCTTTAATAGGCTTTCCTCCTCATCAAGAGAAAGCCTGATTTCGTTAATTCTTATCATATTTATTATATACCTTTATATATCAGCGATTATTTGATTGGCAGTGCAGATGCCACTGTACCAAGCAAAGTTAAGATTAAATCCACCACATGGGAATTGCCTGTCTAAAACCTCACCACAGGCGAACAAGCCGTCAACGAGCTTTGATTTGAACTTGTCAAATTCATCAAGCCTTGCGCCACCCTTTGTTATTTGGGCAAAATCAAACCCCTTTGTGCCTGTAACAATCAATTTCCAGTTTTTTGCAAGGATAACGGCTTTTTCTAAATCATTGTTTGCCTGCTTCATTATTATTGAGGAAAGACGACTGCCCAGTATTCCGTCAAGATTTTTGAACCTGTTTATATATTCTGTCAGTTGATTTTTGTTGAAATCAGGTAACAGGTCAATAACGGCGTGACATTTTTCAGGATTGCTTTTTGAAAAGTTATCAGACACAATGCTTGATAAATTCATTGTAACAATTCCTGATAATCCATAGTCAGTGAATAGTACCTCTCCGTATTCCTCCTGTACCCTTACTCCGTCAAGCTCAATAGCCATATTGCACTTTACCCTGTGTCCTTTTAATACTCGTGGGTATTTGCTTGATGAAGTTAACTGAACAAGAGCAGGGGATAAGCGTGTAATGCTGTGACCTAATGATTTTAACAGATTGTAGCCACTGCCGTTTGAGCCTAAATTCTTTTGTGCCTGACCACCTGTGGCAATAACAACGTTGTCTGCAAAGAATATTCCACAGTCAGTTGTTATGCACAGATTTTTGTCAATGCTGCTTACGGTACATTCCGTTATTATCTCAATGCCTAATTCGTCACAGGCTTTTAAAAGCATATCAACAACAGTGGTGGCTTGGTTA
>CAMFYM010000047.1 GCA_946002045.1 uncultured Clostridia bacterium
TTGTAATAAAATGCAAGCATTTTTTCAACCTTTTTTAAAAAAGTGTCAAAAAATGCTCTTTTTAATTATAATTATTGATTTTTATATATTTATTTAGTATAATTAGAGCATAAATGTTAGGAGGAAAATATATGGCTTCAGATAAAAAAACAGCACTTCAATCTGCTATGAAACAGATAGAAAAGAAGTATGGTGCAGGTGCAGTAATGCGCCTTGGCGAAAATTCAAGCCTTAAGGTTGATGCTATTTCAACCGGCTCTCTTACTCTTGATTTAGCTACCGGTATCGGTGGATTACCAAAGGGAAGAATTATTGAGATTTACGGTCCTGAATCAAGTGGTAAAACAACACTTGCACTTCATTGTATTGCAGAGGCTCAAAAGCTTGGTGGCGAAGCAGCATTTATTGATGCAGAACACGCACTTGATCCTATTTATGCTGCAAATCTTGGCGTAGATGTTGATTCACTTCTTGTTGCACAGCCTGATTACGGAGAGCAGGCATTAGAGATTACAGAGCAGCTTGTCAGCAGTGGCGCTGTTGATATTATTGTTGTTGACTCTGTTGCAGCCCTTGTTCCCAAGAGCGAGATAGAAGGCGATATGGGTGACAGTCATGTTGGTCAGCACGCTCGTCTTATGTCACAGGCTTTGCGTAAATTGGCAGGTACTGTTAACAAAACAAACTGTATCATCATCTTTATTAACCAGTTGCGTGAAAAGATTGGTGTTGTTTACGGCAATCCTGAGGTAACAACAGGTGGTAGAGCCCTTAAGTTCTATGCATCAATGAGAATTGATGTTCGTAAGGGTGAACAGCTTAAAAACGGCACTGAAATTATGGGCTCACACACAAAGGTAAAGATTGTTAAAAATAAGGTTGCTCCTCCATTTAAGTCTGCTGAATTTGACATTATGTACGGCACAGGTATCAGCAAAGAGGGCGAAATTCTTGACATGGCTGTTGATTTTGACATTATCCACAAGGGTGGCTCTTGGTTCTCATACGGTGACCAAAGATTAGGTCAAGGCAGAGATAATGTTAAGGCTATGATTAAAAATGACCCTGATTTTGCAAACGAGCTTGAAGCAAAAATTAAGGATAAGCTTAAGGAAATTCAGGAAACATCAGACCAAAAGTACAGACCGAAGGCTGCTCCAATGGCAGTAACAGAGGATGAGATTGAGGTTAAAACAACTCGTGCTGCTGCAAGAGCAAAGCTTGACATAGCAGTTGAGGATGACGAGGACTGATGATTATTAAACACCAAAGGGGTATGGGGAATAAAATCCACCTACTCCTTGATGATGAATATGCAATAACAACAGATGTTAATTTTTGGCTTGATAATTACATTGCCGACGGAACAGAGATCGACGAGGAGCAATGGCAGGCTCTTGTTGAAGGTATAAACTACAAAAAGGCTTTAAACAAATGTGCAGATCTACTTTCAAGGCGAGAACATTCTGTGAAGGAGATTAAAATGAAGCTCCTTAAAACAGTTGACGAGGTCAGTGCCGACAGAGCTATTCAGCGTTATCTTGAAGCAGGCTACCTTGATGATGAGCATTTTTGCGAGAGCTTAGTTGACTATCTTTATAACACTAAAAAGTATTCAACTAATCATGTTAAGCAGGAGTGTTACAAGCGTGGTATTGACAGTCAAATTATTAGCAGAGTTATTGCCGACTTTGATGTAGATAACATAAACACAATTTATGAACTGATTACTAAAAAATACGAGTCAAAGCTTCAACAGGAACACGGTAGAGAAAAAGTAATTGCATCTTTGCAGCGCAAGGGCTTTTCATATTATGATATAATTTCGGCATTAGATAGGTTAGAGGATGAATAATTTTAAGGTTGGTATGATTTCGCTGGGCTGTCCTAAAAATCAGGTTGACGGCGAGGTAATGCTTGAAAAACTGAATAAGAGTGGATTTAGCATTGCTCAATCAATAGAGGACAGTGATTTAATGATAATCAACACCTGTGGATTTATTGAGGATGCTAAAAGAGAGGCTATCGAAACCATACTTGAGGTTGCTGAATATAAAACAGCAGGAATTATTTCTTCAATTATTGTTACCGGCTGTCTTGCTGAAAGGTATCAGGATGAGATACTGAAGGAAATACCGGAGGTTGATTCTGTTATTGGCATTGGTGCTGACAGAGATATTGTTAAGGTGTGCCAAAAGGCTTTCATTGGCGTTAGAACAAGCTTTTATCCTGATAAGAAGTATCTTTTGCTTGAGGGCGACAGGATGCTGTCAACGCCATCACATTGGGCGTATTTAAAAATAAGCGATGGCTGTGATAATAAATGCTCATATTGTGCTATTCCGGGTATTCGTGGTGGCTATATTGAGCGAACTATGGACAGCATTATTTCTGAGGCAAACGAGCTTGCACAAAGGGGTGTTAAAGAGCTGATAATCATTGCTCAGGACACCACTAAATACGGAGTAAAGCTATATGGCAAGCATATGCTTAGTGAGCTGCTTAAGGAATTAGTTAAGATTGACGGCATAAAATGGATAAGATTGTTTTATTGCTATCCCGATTCTGTTTCAGACGAGTTAATTGATGTTATTGCTACTGAGGAAAAGATTTGCTCATATATAGATATACCTCTTCAGCACTGCAATAAGGATATTTTAAGGTCTATGAACAGGAACGGTTCTTATGATTCACTTAAGGAATTGCTTTTAAAAATGAAAAGCAGGATACCTAATTTGTCATTAAGAACTACTTTTATGGTGGGATTTCCTAATGAAACTGACGAACAGTTTGAGGAATTATGCAGATTTGTTAAGGAAATTAAATTTGACAAGATGGGCTGCTTTAAATATTCTCCTGAGGAGGACACACCGGCTTTTGATTTTGACGGTCAAATTGATGAGAATGTTAAAGAAAAAAGAGCCGAAGTCTTAATGGATATTCAGTATTCTATTACCGAGGATGTTAATAAAAGCAGAGTCGGCAGCATATATAATGTAGTAATTGACGGATTTGAGGATGGACACTATATCGGAAGATCTTACCTTGATTCACCTGAAATTGACAGTGGAATTATTATTACATCAAAAAATCAGTTAAATGCAGGCGATTTTATAAATGTTAAGATAACTGATTTTGACGGCTATGATTTGATTGGAGAAGAAATATGAATTTACCAAATAAAATTACAGTATTTAGATTTTGTTGCATACCGTTTTTAATGGCGTTTGCATTTATTGATTTTAAATATCATTGGGTAGCTACTTTACTTGTTTATTTTATAGCTTGTATGAGCGATAAGGTTGACGGTATTATTGCAAGAAAGCGTGGACTTGTTACTGATTTTGGCAAGCTTATGGATCCGTTATCAGATAAAAGCTTGGTATTTGCAGCTTATTTAATTTTAATCAATATGGGCTGGCATACAGATATTTGTATTATGCTTATGTTAGCTCGTGAATTTTTGGTTGCAGGTATAAGGATGGCTGCTGCCACCAACGGTGAGGTTATTGCTGCAAATGGCTTTGGTAAGTGTAAAACATTTTTACAAATGTCAACAACAGGAATGACATTTTTGCTTTTAGCAATAGGCGAGGGTTCTGCTGATATTGATATGACAACCGGTTGGCTTAATATTTACTGTGCAATCGCATTTTGGATTGTTACGGTAGTAACAGTTTTAAGTGGTGTTATTTATGCTAAGGACGGCTGGCATCTTATTAAAACAAAATAATTGTTGCAAAGTAAAAAAAATCATATATAATAATTATATAGACAAAATAGTGATAAAAAACTGTGACAGAGAGAAGTAGGTTGTTTATTTTCGTTCAGAGAGTAGATGGTTGGTGAAATATCTATACGAAAAGGCTTCCCAAATGCACTCTTGAGTTGCTTGGAGGAAATATTAGTATTTCAAGTCGGGTTGCTCCGTTAACGGCTTGCTTTTAAGCTTGAGTATAAACAAGAGTGGAACCGCAGTTATACATTGCCTCTGTCATTAACAGGGGCATTTTCTGTTATTAAGGAGAATGTTTTATATGTTTGATTCTTTTAAGGAAGATGTTAAATGCTTTATGGAGCACGACCCGGCTGCAAGAAGTCCAATTGAAATTGTTCTTCTGTATCCAGGATTTAAGGCATTAAGAAATCATAAAAAGGCTCACTGGTTTTTAAAGCACAAAATGCCATTTATTGCAAGATATATAAGCCAGCGCACAGCACATAAAACCGGTATTGAAATTCATCCGGGTGCAACAATAGGTAGGCGTGTTTGTATTGACCATGGCAGTGGAATTGTTATTGGTGAAACAACCGAAATTGGTGACGATGTTATGATTTACCAAGGTGTAACACTTGGTGGTACAGGTAAGGATATAGGCAAGCGTCACCCTACCATTGAAAACGGTGTTATGATTGGCTCAGGTGCAAAGGTGCTTGGTCCCATAACAATAGGCAGAAATGCAAAGGTGGCAGCAGGCGCTGTTGTTGTAAAGGATGTGGAACCAAACTGCACGGTAGTCGGTGTTCCCGGTGAGGTTGTAAGAATTGACGGTGAGCGTGTTGATGACCTTGACCAAATAAATATTCCCGATCCACTTATGAATTTAATTGTTGAAAATCAGAATAGAATTAAAAAACTTGAAGATGAAATCAGAAAGCTAAAGGAGTCATAATATTATGAAAATTTTTAACACAATGACAAGACAAAAGGAGGAGTTTGTACCTGTTGATCCTAACGAGATTAAAATCTATGCCTGTGGACCAACGGTATATAACTTTATTCATATAGGTAATGCACGACCTCTTTGCGTCTTTGATGTTTTAAGAAGATATATGGAATACCGTGGCATGAATGTAAAGTTTGTTCAAAACTTTACTGATGTTGATGATAAAATTATCAAGAGAGCTAACGAAGAGGGTATTTCATTTGAGGATGTTTCAAAAAAATACATTGAAGAATTTTGGACAGATGCTCACGGCTTGAATTTTAAGGACGCAACAGTTCACCCAAAGGCTACCGAAAATATTGATGAGATTATCGAAATCATTAAATCACTTGAGGAAAAGGGTTATGCATATGCTGTTGATGGCGATGTTTATTTCAGAACTCTCAAGTTCAAGGATTACGGAAAGCTAAGTCATCAGCCTATTGAAGATTTGCAATCAGGTGCAAGAATTGCAATTGGTGAAAAAAAGGAAGATCCTCTCGATTTTGCATTGTGGAAGGCTGCAAAGGAAGGGGAGCCTTATTGGGAGTCACCTTGGGGCAAGGGTAGGCCGGGCTGGCATATTGAATGCTCTGCAATGAATAGGCGTTACCTTGGTAATACTATTGATATTCATTGTGGTGGTAAGGACTTAGTTTTCCCTCACCACGAAAATGAGATAGCTCAAAGCGAATGTGCTAACGGATGCACCTTTGCTAAATATTGGATGCACAACGGCTATATAAATGTGGATAATGTTAAGATGAGCAAGTCACTTGGCAACTTTAAAACCGTTAGAGAAATAGCAGATGTTTATGGTTATGAGGTTATCAGATATTTCTTAATTTCATCACATTACCGTTCACCAATCAACTATAATCTTGAGATTATTGAGCAGTGCAAATCGGCTTTGGAAAGACTTTATACTTGCCGTGAAAGTCTTGATTTTGCAATTAAAAACGCAAAGGATACAGAGGAAGATAAGGAGCTTATTTCTCTGATTAACAGCAGGAAGGAGCAGTTCATCACTGCAATGGATGATGACCTTAATACAGCTGACGGACTTTCTGCTGTATTTGAGCTTGTTAAGGATATTAACACAAAAATTCTTGATAAGGATGTTTCAAAGAGTATTTGTGAATACGCTGCAAAGATTTTTGATGAGCTTTGTGGTGTTCTTGGTATTCTTTATAACAGAAAGTCAAATGACCTTGACAGCGAAATTGAAGAGCTGATTGCTCAGCGTCAAGAGGCAAGAGCTAATAAGGATTGGGCTAAGGCTGATAAAATCCGTGACGAGCTTAAAGCAATGGGAATTATTTTAAAGGATACACCACAGGGTGTAACCTGGACAAAGGAGTAATATTTATGGTTGACAAAAGAAAATTTAAGGACACAGAGGTTTCATTACTTGGATTAGGCACAATGCGCCTTCCATGTAAAACTGCCCTTAAAAGAGAAAACAATCCAATGATTGACTACAAAAAGGGTCAGGAGTTGGTAGATCTTGCTTATCAAAACGGTGTTAATTATTTTGACACTGCTTATATGTATCATGTGGGCAAGAGTGAAAAGTTTATTGGTACTGCATTAAAGAAATATCCTCGTGATACTTATTTTCTTGCAGACAAAATGCCAATATGGATGTGCACCAAGAAATCTGATGTGGAAAAGATTTTTAAAAAGCAGCTTGAAAGGACAGGTCACGATTATTTTGACTTTTATCTTTTTCACTCAATGGGTAAGGAAAACTTTGACAAGTGTGAAAAATACGGACTATATGATTTTCTGTTAGAAATGAAAAAGCAGGGAAAGGTTAAGAACATCGGCTTTTCCTTCCATAGCAATATTCCGGACCTTAAATATATTGTTGAGGCTCATCATTGGGACTTTGCACAAATTCAAATGAACTACCTTGATTGGAAAAATCAAGATGCTGAAAATCAGTATAAGATTTTAACTGATGCAGGAATTCCTGTTATTGTTATGGAGCCTGTCCGTGGTGGACAGCTTGCTAATGTTTCAGACGAAATTGCAGATATGTTTGAAAAGGCTCGTCCTGGTAAGAGTGCTGCATCTTGGGCTATGAAGTTTGTTGCAAGTCACGATAATGTTTTAACAGTACTAAGTGGTATGAATAGTCCTGAGCAGATGCTTGATAATCTTGACACCTTTACTGATTTTGTTCCGTTAAGCGATAGCGAAATGAAAATTTGTGAAAATGCTGCTGCAATGATTAACAAGAACGATGTTATTCCTTGCACTGGCTGTGATTATTGCGGTGATTGTCCTAAAGAGGTTAAGATTAGCTCTATATTCGCTACATATAACAAGGTTAAAACCGGTGAGCTGACAATCCCACAGGGTAAAGAGGAATACGCAAAAATTGACGGTAAAGCTAATCTTTGTGTTGCATGTGGCAAATGTGCTAATCACTGTCCACAGGGTATTGCTATTCCGGAAAAGATGAAGGAATTAGATTACTTTCTCAGTTAAGGATTTGTTAGTATGTTAATATTTATCATTTTACTATTGCTGATAATCTTTAAGGATATTAAGGTTTGTGGTCATAAAAATGAATTTCACACCGATTATTGCTGTCAAAAGCAAACATCAACAGTTAACGGTATTTGCACAATCTTAATATTCTTAAGCCATTCAAGGCAGTATATAACACTTGACGGTGTGCTTGATGCTCCATACATAGCATTAAATGACTATATGCTCCAATTAGTAGTTGTTCCGTTTTTATTTTACTCCGGATTTGGAATAATGGAGTCAATCAACAAAAAGGGTATGCCGTATGTTAAAAGCATTCCAACTAACAGATTTTTCAAAACATGGTATCATTTTGCTATTGCTTTAATACCTTATGTTATTTTGGGAATTATATTTAATAAAGGCTACACATTAAAAAGAATAGTATTATCCTTTACCGGTTGGTCGAGCATAGGTAATTCTAACTGGTATATGTTAGTAACATTTGCTTTGTATCTTATAGTATTTTTAGCATTTGTTATTGCACGCAGACACAAGGTATTAGGCGTGGCACTTGTTCTAATATTTACATTAGGATTTGCTTTGTTTGAATACAAAATGGGACTTGGCAGCAGGTATTATAATACAATTCTCTGCTTCCCGTTAGGTATGATATTCTCGCTTATAAAGCCATATATAGATAAGATTGTTATGAAGAACGATATTATGTGGTGCCTGTCATTTACCGTTTTATTTGCAGCATATTATTACTTTGCTTCAAACAAAAAGGATACAATTATTCACTATATTTTATGGTGCTTCCTTGCAATGAGCTTAATTCTTCTGTTTACTATGAAGGTTAAGATTGGTAACAGTATTCTTGATTGGTTCTCAAATCACATATTCAGCGTGTTCTTTCTGCAAAGGATACCAATGATCATTCTTGAGGAATTAGGATATACAAAGCATAGATATGCATTTATTGTAGTTAGCTTTATTGCAACTGTTTTGCTTGCAACAGTATTTGACGAAGCTATGGCTTGGTTAGACAGTAAAATTTTTAAAAGAAAAAATGTTAATATAGCAAAATAGACATAGAAAAAAGGATGGAAGATTTTCCATCCTTTTAATTTTGTTTATTTTTAACCTATAAGCTCCTTCATATCGTATAAGCCTGCCGATTTACCGTTCATATAAACGGCAGCATTAACAGCACCGACTGCAAAAATTTCCTTGCTTCTTGCTGAGTGAGAAAGTGTAATAATCTCATCTCTGCCGGCAAATATGATTTCGTGCTCACCAACGATTGTACCACCTCTGACAGCGTGAATTCCTATTTCGTTCTTTGTTCTTTTTTCACGCTTTGAATGACGGTCATACTCATATTTCATAGGATTAGGTGTAACCTCGCACATTGCATCTGCCAACATTAAAGCAGTACCACTTGGTGCGTCTATTTTTTGATTGTGGTGCTTTTCTACTATCTCTATATCAAACTCGTTTCCTAAAATTTCAACTGCTTTTTTTGCAAGATTAGAAAGAAGATTGATACCCATACTCATATTGTATGTAAAGAAAATAGGCGAAGTCTTTGATGCTTCATTGATTTTATTCTTTTGCTCCTCGTCAAAGCCTGTTGTTGCGAGCACAAGGGGAGTACCTTTTTTTGCTGTGTACGAAAGTAGGTCGTCAAGCAATACAGGATTAGTAAAATCAATTATTACATCTGCTTCTTCCGTAACATCAAAAATAGATGAATATATAGGGAAGTCACCGTTTGATTCAGTATTAAGGTCAACGCCTGCAACAACCTGACAATCATCACGATTTGCAACAACGCTTTGAATAACCTTACCCATTTTACCGTTAGCACCGGTAATAATTATCTTTGTCATTTTAAAATTCCTTTAAATGTTATTTTATTAAGCCGTACTCTTCCATTGTAGCCTTAACATATGCCTTGTTGGTATCGTCCATTTCAACTAAAGGAAGTCTGCAAGGACCTGCATTAAAGCCCATTAAAGCAACAGCCTCTTTTACAGGAATAGGATTAACATCCACAAACATAGCCTTTGCAAGCTTAAGGTACTTATCCATAAGTGCCTTACTGCCGTCCTTATCGCCATCAAGGTATTTTTGCACTATGTTGTGAGTTTCCTGTGGTGCAACATTGGAAAGTACAGAGATAACGCCCTTGCCACCTCTTTCCATAATATCGAATATCTGATCGTCATTACCACTCCAAATATTCAATTCATCACCACAAAGGCTCTTTATTTTTTCAACCTGCTCAAGATTGCCGGATGCTTCCTTGATGCCGTTAATTCTTTGCAGCTTTGATAGCTCATATGCAGTTTCAGGTGCGATGTTAAGCCCTGTTCTTGACGGAACATTGTAAAGAATAATAGGAAGATTTGTTGCATCGTGAATTGCTGTATAATGCGCAATAAGACCCCTCTGACTTGTCTTGTTATAGTAAGGTGTAACAAGCAATAATGCGTCAGCACCGGCGTCACAAGCCTCCTTGCTAATATCAATAGCGCAAGCAGTCGAATTTGAGCCGGTACCTGCAATAACAGGTACTCTGTGATTAACATATTCTACGCACCACTTGATTACTGCATTGTGTTCAACTACCTTAAGAGTTGATGATTCGCCGGTTGTGCCACATATAACAATAGCATCTGTACCGTTTTCAATTTGAAAATCAATGAATCTTGCAAATTCATCATAATTAACAGAACCGTCTTGATTCATAGGTGTAATTATAGCAACTGCAGCACCTGTAAAAATAGGATTCTTCATAACAATTTCCTTTCTTAATTAAATTAGTCCATATAGCCTTCAGCAGCCAAAAGCTCTGCAAGGAGAACTGCGCCACCTGCAGCTCCTCTTAATGTGTTGTGTGAAAGACAAACAAATTTGTAATCATATTGTGTATCTTCTCTAAGTCTGCCGATTGAAACTGCCATACCGTTTTCAAGCATTCTTTCTGACTTGATTTGAGGTCTGTCATCCTCTGTGAAGTAGTTAAGAAACTTTTTTGGAGCAGATGGAAGATTAAGCTCCTGTGCTCTACCGGAGAAATTATCCCAAATTTCAATCATCTCTTCCTTGCTTGGCTTGTTTTCAAAATCAACAAATACTGCACCAAGGTGACCGTTTGAAACAGGTACACGAATACACTGAGCAGTAAAGTTAGGTGCATCTGCAGACTTAATAACATCACCGTCAATTTTACCCATAAGCTTTAGTGGTTCCTTCTCGCTCTTTTCTTCCTCACCACCAATGTATGGAATAACATTATCAATCATCTCAGGCCATGTTTCAAAGGTTTTTCCTGCACCTGAAATTGCCTGATA
>CAMFYM010000048.1 GCA_946002045.1 uncultured Clostridia bacterium
CTGTTATAATGTTAGATATATGTGAAAAGGGGTGACAAAATGAAAAAAATAAGATTAGTGCTTTTAGTGCTTATTTTGTCACTTTTGTTAACCTCTTGCAGTAGCTTTCGTTTATCAACATCTATTGAGGATTTAATATCTCCCGTTTCACCAAGTGGTGATAATGCAGGAGTCCAAAGCGCAGTTGACGAGTTTTGCAAGTCGGGTTATTTAATAAAAATTCCAACCTCCGGTGATTACACAACATCATTTATTTTCAGAGATATAGATGGTGACAGTGAGGATGAGGCATTTGCCTTTTATGAATCTAATTCTCAAAGAGGTACTGCCTGTATTGCGTTACTGAAAAAGGATAACAGAAAATGGTCTGTTATTGATAACATCGCAGGTGAGGGTGCAGATGTACGGTCAGTTGATTTTAGTGATATAAACGGTGATGGCAGGGAGGAAATACTTGTTTGCTGGAGTCTTATTTCAAAATCAAGCAACTATAAGTTTTGTGGCTATAATATAACTCAAAAGGATGACGCCTTTAAGCTTAAGGCAATATCAAATCCAATTACAGCAGGGGATTTTGTTTGTGCCGATTTGAATAATGATGGCGTTAATGAGGCAGTTGTATTCAGCACAGGCACATCTTCCCAGTCACCGACAGCAAGGCTTTATTCATTTAAGGATAATAAAAAATCACTCCTTGGCGAAACAAAGCTTGACAGCACAATTATTTCCTTTGAAAACATTATTGTGGGCAAAACCGACGAGGGTGTCAGTATTTATGCAGATGCCTTAAAGTCAGACGGTAACTCAATGGTAACGGAGCTGCTTTATTGGTCAAATTATTATGATTCCATTGTTTCTCCGTTTTACAGCTACAATACCGGCAGAACAAAGGATACAAGTCGTTCAAGCCTTATAGAATGTAAGGATATAAATTCAGACGATGTTATTGAGATTCCGTTAGACAAAAGTATTTCGGGAATGCCAAAGCACATTACTGCTCAAAGCTGGGTGGTGTATGAAAATACAGTGCTCAATCACAAATGCTATACCTATTCCTGCAAAAGAGACGGCTATTCACTTTTAGTTGATGATAGCAGATTTTCAAAATTATCAGTTAAATATGATAGCGATAGCAGGAGGCTTTCCTTATATTCAACAAAAGATAATAAGGAATGTGTGAGCATAATAACGGTTATTAAATCAGCCTATGATTCTCAGGCAGAGAGCTTAAAGGGCTACACACAGGTATTTGATAATTCAGGCTATATTTATCTTGCAAAGGTTAATTCTTCAGCAGATGTTAAATTCACTGTTGAGGAAATCGGAAATATGATAAAACCGTATTAAGGGGAGGAAAATCAAATGAAAAAAGTATTGGTAGCAGAGGACGAGGAGTCAATCCGTGAGTTTATAGTTATCAATCTCACTCGTAGTGGATACGAGGTGGAGCAGGCAGAAAACGGTGCCGTTGCTCTTGAAAAGTTTTCAAAAGAGGGCAACAATTTTGACGTAGCAATTCTCGATATAATGATGCCGGAGGTTGACGGTCTTACTGTTTGTAAGGAGCTTCGTAAGCGTTCATCTGATTTAGGTATCATTATGCTTAGTGCCAAAACACAGGAAATGGACAAGGTTACAGGACTTTTGTTTGGTGCTGATGACTATGTTACAAAGCCCTTTTCTCCAAGTGAGCTAATGGCTCGTGTTGACGCAGTTTACAGACGAGTTGAAATGACCCGTGGATTTAGAAAGAATGATACAACCGGCGACAGCATTGTTCTTGATGAATTTGAGCTTAACCTAAGGAACAGGACTCTTTCAAAGAACGGTGAGATTATTGAATTAACACAGGTTGAATTTCAGATTATTGAATATTTCTTCAAAAATCCAAATGCAGCCATTTCAAGAACAGATATTCTTAAGACAGTTTGGGGTGCAAATTATTATGGCGATGAAAAAATTGTGGATGTTAATATTCGCCGATTAAGAATAAAAATTGAGGAAAATCCATCAAATCCAACAAGGCTTGTTACAATTTGGGGTCTTGGATATAAGTGGATAACAACAAAGCAGTAATTTTTGGTAGGAAAAGGTAATGAAAAAATTATTAGGCAAAAAACTTCATATTCCCAAGGTTGAAGGTATTACGCTGAGATGGCTTATTAACATTGTCGGTGTTATTGCTTTGTTTTTCATTATCGTTTTTATTTGCTCATCAGTAGCAATAAAAAGTCATTACTACTCTAATGTGGAGAGCATACTCAGCTCCGGTACATCGGCTACTGCTATTGATTATTTTTCTACTAATCTTGAATCGGGAGTAACTCTTGAGCAATCAGCCTCCGATTTTATTGACAGTTATAGCTACAAGGATAAAACTACAATTTGGATTATAGATAATGACGGTGAAGTAATTTTTTCATCCAGTGGCTTTGCTATTGAAAAGCAGGAAATACCCGACTATAATCAAGCCTTATCTAATGCCGATAATACAGGCAAATATATCGGCAAAATCAGTGGTGGCGAAAAGGTAATGGCAATATGCAGTGTCATTAAAAATCCCGACGGTGATATTATCGGTGCTGTCAGAGTTATGTCATCCCTTAAGCAGGTTGATAATCAAATCAGCACAATGGTGTTTTTAATCTTTGTTGCACTTGTTATTGTTTTTGCAATTATAATTTTTTCAAATCTATTCTTTATCCGTTCAATCATTATTCCCGTTCAGGAGATTAACGAAACTACAAAGAAGATTTCCCAAGGCGATTATTCTGTCCGTATTGAGAAAAAATATAATGACGAAATAGGTAATCTTTGTGATTCAATTAACTCTATGGCAGAGGAGATTTCTACTACGGATAAAATGAAAAATGATTTTATCTCTACTATTTCTCACGAGCTTAGAACTCCGTTAACATCAATTAAGGGCTGGGGCGAAACCTTGACCTTTGGTGCAGATGAAAGCGTTGACGAGGTTACAAGAAAGGGACTTGAGGTTATTGTTAAAGAGGCAGGCAGGCTTGAGGGCTTTGTGGAGGAGCTTCTTGATTTCTCAAGACTTCAAAGCGGCAGGATGAATTTGAAGCTTGCAAAAACCGATGTATTTGCCGAGCTTGACGAAACTGTTTTTACCTTCCGTGAAAGAGCAATGCGTGAGGGTATCGAGGTTAAGTACAGTATTCCGGAGGTGCCTGCTATTGCCAATGCAGATGCAAACAGATTAAAGCAGGTATTTATGAATATACTTGATAATGCACTTAAGTATTCCCGTTCTCCCAGCAAGATTTTTGTTAAGGCACAGTTTGAAAAATTTGACGACGGCGACTTTATCAGCATAGCAATAGCAGATCAGGGCTGTGGAATAAGCAAAGAGGATTTACCTCATGTAAAGGATAAGTTCTATAAAGCAAATGTTTCGGTGCGTGGCTCAGGCATTGGCCTTGCAGTTACAAACGAAATTATAAATTTGCATAACGGCAGGCTTGATATTGCAAGTGAGGAGGGCAAGGGTACACTTGTTACCATTTATCTTCCTGTATTAAGTGCACCAAGTAAAAATGAGCTTAATGATATTAAAGAAAATCCCGATGATGCAGAGATAAATATGGGCGTTGAAATGAAAGGTTAAGTAAATGAGTGATAAAAAAATACATAAAACCTCTGTGGGTGGTCAGGCACTTATAGAGGGTATTATGATGCAGGGGCCAAAGGGTGTGGCAACTGCTGTTAGAAAATCCGATGGCGATATTGTAGTTAAGCACCACGATGTTAAACACGCAAAGGATAAGTGTAAGCTTTTGGGGCTTCCTGTAATTCGTGGTGTAGTCGGATTTATTGAGTCAATGATATTAGGCTACAAAATGCTTATGTATTCAGCAGAGGCATCCGGTATGGAGGATTTAGACGATGTTGAAATGAATAAGCTTGAAAAGTGGCTTACCGATAAATTAGGCGATAAATTTATGGATATTATTATGGGCATTGCAACTGTTCTTGGCTTTGCTCTTGCATTTGTAATATTCTTTTATCTGCCTGTTTTGGCTTTCAATAGGCTTAATGCATGGACAGACGGTGCTTTAACCTCTTGGCAGGGTACTATTGAGGGTGTGTTAAAAATAGTTATTTTTGTTGTTTACATCGCTCTTGTCAGTCAAATGAAGGATATTAAGCGAACATTTATGTATCACGGCGCAGAGCATAAAACTATTGCTTGCTATGAGGCAGGTATTGAGCTTACAGTTGAAAATGTAAAAAAATGCTGTCGTTTTCATCCAAGGTGTGGAACATCCTTTATTTTTGTAATGTTGATATTCAGTATTGTATTTAGCACAATTCTTTCAAAAATATTCCCTGCTATTGCAACAATAAGGGTACTTTGGATGCTTTTAAAGCTTGCATTTATTCCTATTGTTATGGGGGTTGGATATGAATTTATCAAATATGCAGGAAGGCACGATAACGCCTTTGTTAGGGTGCTTTCTGCTCCCGGCTTGTGGATGCAAAGGCTTACAACAAAGGAGCCTGACGACGAGATTATCGAGGTTGGTATTGAATCCTTAAAGGCTGTTATTACCGATAATCCGGAGGATGATGAAATCAAATGACAGTTAAGGAAGCATATAGCTACGGTGTCAGCTTTCTTTCAGGCAACGGTGTTGACGAATCGGAGTTTAAGTCACTTTGTGTAGTTTGCCATTTGGCAGGTATAAGTAACAGCCAATTTCATTCTCATCAAAATGACGAAATAATTATGAGCAGATTTGCCGATATGCTTTGGAGGCTTAAAACAGGTGAACCACTCCAGTATGTTTTAGGTAAATGGGACTTTTATGACAGTGAGTTTTATGTTGGTAAGGGTGTCTTAATCCCAAGACCTGAAACAGAGGAGCTTGTTGATTTGGCAATTAAGCATATAAAAGCATTAGGCAAGTGTGTAGTCTATGATTTGTGTGCAGGTTCAGGATGTATAGGTGTTAGTATAGCAAAGGCGTGTCCTAACGCAACCGTTTATATGATTGAAAAAAGCCGTGAGGCTATGACTTATTTAATTAAAAATTCTAATGGGATTGATAATGCAAAGCCTGTTTGTGCCGATATAATAACTTATAAAGCAGATGCAAAGGCAGATATTATTATTTCCAATCCACCGTATATAAAATCACGTGATGTTGCATCCTTACAAAAAGAGGTGTTGCTGGAGCCTGTAATGGCACTTGACGGTGGAGAGGACGGACTTGATTTTTACAGAATTATCAATGATAAATGGTCAGGTGTAATGAACGATAATGCACATCTTTTCCTTGAAATAGGTAATGAGCAGGGCGAGAGTATATTAGATGTTCTTACCAATTTTTCCTCAATAAATGTAATTAAAGATATGTACGGTAACGATAGAATTGTTACTGCTGTTAAGAAAGGTTGATTTTATGTCAAGATTTTCATATATGATAAGTCTTGTTAGGGAGGGTGACTACCTGACCTTTGCAGTGCTTATTTTATCCACCTGCTTTGTTGTATTTTGCTGTGGACCTATTCATGAGTTTGCTCACGCATATGCAGCATATAAGTGTGGTGACGATACGGCAAAAATGCAAGGAAGATTAACAATAAATCCCTTTGCACACCTTGATTTTATCGGAACCTTGATGATATTCTTTTTCGGTATCGGTTATGCAAAGCCTGTACCTGTTAACCCTGCAAGGCTTAAGCACCCAAGGAGAGATATGGCACTTGTTTCCTTGGCAGGTCCTACATCTAATCTTTTAATGGCGCTTGTGGCAGTATGGCTTAGGTATATACTGCTTGCAATAGGTCAGGGTAATATTATTTTTAATTCACTGGCATATTTCTTTTATCTTGCAGCAGAGATTAACATAATGCTTTGTGTGTTTAATTTCCTGCCGATACCTCCTCTTGACGGTTCAAAAATATTTTCTGCAATTTTACCGGACAAAATTTATTTTAAAATTATGTCCTATGACAGATATATTATGATAGGCGTTATGATTTTGCTGTTTACAGGCTTGCTCACAAGACCTATATCATGGCTTGCAGATTTACTAATGCGTCTAATTTCAATTATTCCTGCTTTAATTTTCGGGTGATTTATGGAACAGATAAATTATAAAATAGATGTGTTTGAGGGACCGATGGACCTTCTGCTTCATCTTATTTCTAAGCATAAATTGAATATTAACGATATTCCCATAGTAGAGCTTGTTAATCAGTATTTGGATTATGTAAGACAAATGCAGCAGCAGGATTTTGATGTTGCAGGTGAGTTTCTTGAAATGGCAGCAAGATTGATTTACATTAAAACGGTTTCGCTGTTGCCAAAGCATGAGGAAGCAGAAATTCTTAAGAAAGAGCTAACAGGCGAATTGATAGAATACCGTGACTGTAAGTTGATGGCAGAAAAGCTTTCACAGCAGACCGACGGCTTTAACCGTTTTGTTCGTCCTGCACAGGAGGGATATGTTAATTACGATTACGAGCGCTTTCATGAGGGAGAGGAGCTGCTTAATGCTTATATAAACGCAGCAGGTCGAGGCAGGAGAAGACTACCACCTCCACTCGATTCCTTTAAGGTGATAGTTGCCAAAAAATTTGTGGCAGTTGCTACAAAGGTCAGCACTGTTTTGCGTAAGCTTTGGGGTGGCAAAAAGGTTAAATTCCTTTCATTATTTCAGGATGCACAATCAAAAAGCGATATTGTTGCAACCTTCCTTGCAGTTCTTGAGCTTGCAAAATCAAAGAAAATTACCATTGAGGGTGAAATGAATAACCCGTCAGTACAAATTATAAATGAGGTAAACGATATTGAGCAGTAATAATATTTTAGCATCAATTGAGGCAATGCTGTTTGCAGCAGGCGACCCTGTTGAGCCTGTAAAGCTTGCAGAGGTGCTTGATATAGATGTGGAAAATGTAATAAAAATGCTTGGCCATCTTGAAGCAATGTATGACGAAAATGACAGTGGCTTAAGACTGATTCGTATAGACGGCAAGTATCAGCTTTGTACCCGTGAGGAATACAGCGAGGAGGTTAGGGGACTTCTTGAAATAAAAAAGAATACTCCCTTAAGTCAGGCAGCCTTTGAGGTTCTCGCCATTGTTGCATATAACAAAACTGTTACTCGCTCATTTATTGAGCAAATCAGAGGTGTTGATTGCTCAGGCTCACTTTCCAACCTGATTCAAAAGGGTTTGGTGGAGGAAAAGGGCAGACTTGACCTGCCGGGCAGACCTCTTGTTTACGGTACTACCGACAGATTTTTGAGGTGTTTTTCCCTTAACAGTCTTGACGATTTACCTGATTTGCCTGAGGACGCAGAGAACAAGGATGACAGCCAAACATCGTTGTTTGAAAACGGCGAAGAACAGTCAGAGGTTGACGCAGATGTTATTCAGGAGGATAACGAATAATGAAGGTGTTTTTGATTATAGTTGCAGTCCTTGCAGTAATAATCGCTTTGATTCTCTCTCTTTCCTGCACGGTAACATTAGTTTATGATAAGGGCTGGCAGACAAAGGTAAAAATCCTTTTTATCGAAAAGGATGTTGTCCTTTCAAAAATATTGTCATTTGTCCTTTTTCCTGAAAGAAGGGCAAAGGATGTTGCTGTAGAGAGTAAAAAGAAAAAAAGAAAAAAGAAGGACAAAAAGTCGAAAAAAGCCGACAAGCCTACAGAAGCTGACGCAGTTGTAGTTATTGAGGGCGAAGACGGACCGACAGGTGTATTTATTGCAGCAGATGAGCCAACCAAGGAGAAAAAGCCCCAGCCTAAGCCTAAAAAAGCAAATCCTATCAAAAAGCTTTGGGACGAGGATGGCATAGTGGGAATTATGTCCTTAATATCAAATATTATAGAAACTGCAAATTCTGCTGTTTTAACTTTATTTAGGGGTTTACATATTTACTCACTTTATGTTATGATATTAGTAGGTGGTCCGGATGCAGATATGATTGCTCGCTCATACGGAACACTTTGCAAATATTATTATCCAATCAAAGGCATTATTCTTAATGGTATGAGAGTGGATAATTATGACGATTATGTTCAGCCTGATTTTATTGCAGATAAAACAGAGGTTGAATTTCAGCTAATCGGCAGTATCAATGTTGCCCTGCTTGTTAAGGTGCTTATCAAGGCAGGATACATATTTTTAAAGAATTTAATAAATAATAAAAAAGGGGATAAATAGTTATGAAAGAAACTCCGGTAAACAAAATAATGGAAAACACACTGGAAAAAATGCGTCAAATGGTTGACGTATCAACAATAATTGGTGAGCCAATGGTTACAGGTAATATAACCTTAATTCCTGTTTCAAAGGTTTCATACGGCTTTACATCAGGTGGCACAGACCTTCCTTCAAAATCCAACGCAGAGCTGTTTGGTGGTGGAGGTGGTGGTGGTATCACCATTACTCCTGTTGCTTTTATTGTTATTGAAAACGGCAAGTGCAGAATGATGCAGATTAACAATTACACTTCATCAGCAGACCGTGCTATTGCAATGATTCCTGAGCTTGTTGACAAGGTAACAGAGCTTCTTAGAGCCGACAAAGAAGATAAGGCAGAAGAGCCACAAGAAACAGAAGCAGAATAATTATTTACTAATCACCTACATATATTTTATGTGGGTGATTATTTTGTTTAAAAAGATTGCTTTAGTCTTAGCTTTTATGTTAATTATTCCTATAAATGTATATGCTAATGATATTTCGGCAAAAAGTGCTATTGTTATCGACGCTGATTCAGGTGTAATTCTTTACGAGAAAAATGCTTATACACCTCGCTCAATGGCATCTACCACAAAAATAATGACAGCACTGCTTGCTATTGAAAGCAACAGACTTGAGGAAACAGTGTGCATTACCCGGGAAATGTTAAATACCGAGGGCTCTTCACTGGGACTGAAAAATGGTGACAAAATAACGCTTTATGACTTGATTGTCGGTATGATGCTTACCTCCGGCAATGACTCTGCCAATGCAGTAGCCTGCTTTGTTTCAGGCAGTATTGACAGCTTTGTAGAATTGATGAATAAGCGTGGCAGGGAGATAGGTATGAGTAATACCTGCTTTGTAACGCCATCAGGTCTTGACGAGGGTCAGCATCACTCAACTGCTTATGATATGGCTTTGCTGACATCAGTGGCAGTTAAAAATAAAACATTTTGCAAAATTGTATCTATGCAAAGCTCAGATATTACTATCAGTGATAAAAGGGTCACAGTTTATAATCATAATAAGCTTCTTTCCTACGACAAGAATATTTTCGGTGTAAAAACAGGTTATACCGAAAAAGCAGGCAGGTGTCTTGTTTCTGCAAAAAACTATTGCAATAACAAGCTGATTTGTGTTACACTTTCAGCGTCGGATGATTGGAATGACCATTTGTCACTGTATGACAGGTGTGAGAGTAGGTATAATGACTACACCGTTTCCGGTACTATTGATATTCCATTAGTGGGTGCAAGGGATGACTTCATTAAGGCTTCGTACAGCAAGCAGTATAAAATTTTAACAGATATGCAATTAGAGCTTTACCATTTGCCCTTTGTTTATTCTCCGGTTAAAAAGGGCGATGTGCTTGGATATGTGTGTGTTTATTCAAACGGTATATTAAAAGAAAGACTGCCGATAGAGGCAGACGAGGATGTAGAATATTATGGCAGGCAAGAACGAGGTACGACTTCAAAAATTTATGGCTGAATGTGGCGTTGCCTCTCGCAGAAAAAGCGAGGAGCTTATTGAAATGGGTAAGGTTAAGGTTAACGGTCACATTGCCTATATCGGCGATAAGGTTAATCCAAAAAAGGATATTGTTACAGTTAGGGGCAAAAAGATAAATAAGGTTGAGCGTATGTACTATATTATGCTTAACAAACCTCGTGGATATGTAACAACGGTGTCTGATGAGCTTGGTAGGAAAACTGTTATGGACCTTGTTGATGTAAAGGCAAGAGTATATCCTGTTGGCAGACTTGACAAGGACTCCGAGGGATTACTTATCTTAACTAACGACGGCTCCTTTGCAAATGCGCTGACTCATCCAAAGCATAATTATGCAAAGGTGTATCGTGTAACCGTTAGACCATCTGTTACAGACGAAATCCTTGAAAAGCTTAGGAACGGTATAGAAATAGACGGCAGAAAAACTGCTCCCTGTGATGTTAACGTAATTACAGAGGAAGAGGGCAGAGTCGTTCTTGAATTTATTTTGCGTGAGGGCAGAAACAGACAGATAAGAAAAATGTGTGAGGCTGTTAATCTTCAGGTTGCTCGCCTTAAAAGAATTTCAATCGGACCTATTAAGCTTGGTATGCTTCAAACAGGTAAGTCAAGAGAGTTAACCGATAACGAGATTAAAAAGCTACTTCGTTCTGCTAATCCATCAGATAATTCGGAGCAATAATAATAAAAAAACTAAAGGCAGGTTATACCTGCCTTATTTGTTTAAAAAAATAAAAATATATATTGATA
>CAMFYM010000049.1 GCA_946002045.1 uncultured Clostridia bacterium
ACATCGCAGGATTTAAGAATAGGTGCGCCCATATCAACCCTTACGCTGTCAACCTGCCCGTCAACAACAGACAATGTTATATATTTAACCTTGCCCATTGACTCGATTGTGAATTCCTTTGAATTAACATATCCCTTGTCATAAACATAACGAGCAACACATCTGATTGCATTGCCACACATTTCTGCCCTTGAGCCGTCTGCGTTATACATAACCATTTCAAAATCAGCAGCAGTACCCTTTTTGATAAGGATTATTCCGTCACTACCGACACCGAAATGACGGTCGGATAAAATAATTGCAGCCTGCTCCTCATTTTCGACAAATTCTTCAAGGCAATCAATGTATATATAGTCATTGCCACAGCCATGCATCTTTGTAAATTTCATATTATCAGCCCTTTAATTTATTCTGTAAAATCGTTGACAATCTCTTTGGCAACATCAACAATTTTTTTGCCCTTATTCATACTTTCCCTTTGCAAATGCTTGTGAGCCTGAAGCTCGGATATTTGCATATTGTTAACTAAAATCAGCTTTGCCTTTGAAATAATTTCGCTTTCGTTATTATTCCTTTTTGTGAAGGAGGAACGAGTGCTGACAAGCACGGATACTGTTTGTAAAAACTCATCCCTTTGCATAGGCAACGGAACACTGATAAGGTTGCCCATAAATTCCTCCCTGCCGTTTTTTGACAGAGCAATAACATCAAACCCTACCGGCAAGTTCTCTGCTAAGGAGCCTGCACTCATATCGCTTAGGATTGACGGGCATACAACTACACCGTCACACAGGTTCTGTGCAATAGACAGCACACTGGCACCGGTAGCACAAATATGAGAAACATAGAAGCCTTCGCATTCCAGCATAGAGCGAATTTGCATAGCAACATTTTTGTTTGGATATGCAATAATAATGCCCTTCATTCCTGTTCCCTCATACTCTAATCAATTTAATTTCGCCCTATTATAACATATGTATGTACTTATATTCAATAGTAAATACACCTGTTGACAATAATATTTATATGTCATTTCGGTATCATTTTTGCATTTTACACATATTTTACAGAAAATTAAAAAATTTTTGTAACAAACTAACCAAAAACTGCTTGATTATTAGTCGTAATGGTGATATTATGATATTACAGTAGAATAGTGTAACTATATATCCTTAAAGGAGATGTAAAATGGCTAATAAACTAAAGCAGGAATATGAATTCCCTCTATATCTTTTCCATAGTGGGAAGAACTACAAAGCATATGAATTTTTCGGCTGTCATAGAATAAATAACGACAGGTTCGTTTTTAGATTGTGGGCTCCACACGCTGTTGGCGTTTCTGTTGTGGGTGACTTCAATAATTGGGACCCGACTGTTAATAAAATGAAGTTGATTTCCAAAGGCATATGGGAGGCTGAGATTGACGGACTCAATGTTTACGATTGCTATAAATACGCAATCGAGGCAAGGGACGGCACAACAAAAATGAAGGCTGACCCATATGCATTCCACGCAGAAACAAGACCCGGTACTGCGTCAAAGGTTTACGGCGATGTTCAGTACAGCTGGAGTGACAAAAAATGGTATGACGAAACAAAGAAGGGCAATATTTTAGAAAAGCCTGTCAGCATTTATGAAATTCACTTTGGCTCATGGATGCAGCACGAAAACGGTGAGTTTTTATCATATCGTCAAATGGCAGATGAGCTTGTGCCATATGTTAAGGATATGGGCTATACTCACATTGAAATGATGCCTATTATGGAATATCCTTATGACGGCTCCTGGGGCTACCAGGTAACAGGATACTTTGCTCCCACATCAAGATACGGCGTGCCGGAGGATTTAATGTACTTCATTGAAACCTGCCACAAAGCAGGCTTGGGCGTTATTCTTGACTGGGTGCCTGCTCACTTCCCTAAGGACGGTTACGGACTTTACGAATTTGACGGCGAGCCTACATACGAATACAGCGATATGAAAAAGGGTGAGCACAAGGAGTGGGGAACAAGAGTATTTGATTATTCAAAAAACGAGGTTAAGTCATTCCTTATTTCCTCTGCAATGTACTGGGTTGACAAGTTCCATTTTGACGGACTTCGTGTTGATGCAGTTGCATCAATGCTCTACCTTGACTACGGCAGAGATGACGGACAATGGACTCCTAATAAAAACGGTGGCAGAGAAAACCTTGAGGCAGTAGAGTTCTTTAAGGAGCTTAACTGTGCAATGTTCAAGGAGCACCCGGAGGTTATGATGATTGCCGAGGAGTCAACTGCCTGGCCCATGATAACAATGCCCACAGACATCGGTGGACTTGGATTTAACTTCAAGTGGAATATGGGCTGGATGAACGATATGCTTCGTTACACATCAATGGACCCATTGTTCAGAAAAGGCAATCACAGCTGTATAACCTTTAGCTTCTTCTACGCATTTAGCGAAAACTTTATTTTGCCTATCAGTCACGACGAGGTTGTTCACGGCAAGGCAAGCCTGATTAACAAAATGCCGGGTGACTATGATATGAAGTTTGACGGTATGCGACTTTTCTTGGCATATATGTTTGCTCATCCCGGCAAAAAGCTTTTGTTTATGGGTAGTGAGTTCGGTCAGTTTATCGAGTGGAATTACGAGCAGGGTCTTGACTGGCTGCTCCTTGATTATGATAAGCACAGAAAGCTAAAGGATTTCACAAAGCAGCTTAATGTATTTTACAAAAATCATCCTGCTCTTTGGGAAATTGATTACAGTTGGGAGGGCTTCCAATGGATTTCCAGCGAGGATAATGCTAACTCAATAATCGCATTTAGGCGAATTGACAAGGCAGGTAAAGAAATTATTGCTGTTTTCAACTTCACTCCAAACAGCTTTAATGATTACAAAATCGGTGTTCCGGAAAATGCCACCTACAAGGTGGTTATGGACACCTCCCTTGAAAAATTCGGTGGTACAAAGCCAAATCTTTCAGGCACATATAAGGCTAAAAAACAGCCTATGCATAATCTTGATTACAGCATTGGCTTAAAGCTAAACGGACTTTCTGCTGTTTACCTTGAAAAAAAGGAAACGAAAAAGGCTGCCAAAAAAGAGGATAAGCCCGAAAAGAAGGTGGCAGAGGCTAAGGCTGTAACAAGCACAAAAACAGGAAACAAAACAAAATCCAATAGTAAAAGGAGATAAAAAATGGCACAAAAATCGAAGGTTGTTGCAATGCTTCTTGCAGGTGGACAGGGCAGTCGATTAGGTGTACTTACCAAAAATATTGCCAAGCCGGCAGTACCCTACGGTGGTAATTACAGAATTATAGATTTCCCTCTCTCAAACTGTGTAAACAGTGGTATTTATACGGTAGGTGTATTAACACAATACCAGCCCCTTGAGCTTAATGATTATTTAGGCAACGGTCAGCCTTGGGACCTTGACCGTCAAAACGGTGGTATTCATGTTTTATCACCGTATGAGGCAATCGGTGGTGCTGAATGGTACAAGGGCACTGCTAACGCTATTTACCAAAACATTAACTTTATTGAAAAATATGACCCTGAATATGTTGTGATTTTGTCAGGTGACCATATTTACAAAATGAATTACGGCAAAATGGTTGAATTCCATAAAAAGAACGACGCAGCCTGTACTATTGCCGTTCTTGAGGTTCCGTGGGAGGAGGCATCTCGTTTTGGTATCCTTGCCACAAGGGACAACGATGAAATTTATGAATTTGCCGAGAAGCCTGAAAAGCCAAAGAGCAACAAGGCTTCAATGGGTGTTTATGTATTCAGTTGGGATAAGCTAAAGCAGTATCTTATTCAAGACGAAAACACCGAGGGCTCATCTAACGACTTTGGTAAAAACATTATTCCCACAATGCTCAATGCAGGTGAAAGATTATTTGCCTTTCCTTTCAAAGGATATTGGAAGGATGTTGGCACCATTGATTCACTTTGGGAGGCTAATCTTGACATTATCAACCCAAATGTAGATTTGGATTTAAGCGATCCAAGCTGGAGAATTTACTCAAGAAATCCTTTGGCTCCACCTCATTACATAGGAAAAAATGCTGTTGTTGAAAACTGCTCAATCAGCGAGGGCTGTGAAATTGAGGGTAATGTTGATTACAGCGTTGTGTCACCTAATGTTACTATTGAGGAGGATGCAGATGTTAGGTACAGCGTTATTATGCCGGGTGCTACCATCAAAAAGGGAGCAAAGGTTTATTACTCAATAATTGCAGAAGATGCAGTTATAGGTGAAAATGCAAAAATCGGCGAAATTCCCGAGGACCTTGAAAATCCGGAGGAATGGGGTATTCCTGTAATCGGTGCAGGTGCCGTTATCGGCGACGGAAAGTATGTTGCACCGGGAATTATGATTAAATCAGGAGAGGAGGTATAAGCCATGAACGGAAAAAAGGTATTAGGTATTATTTTTGCTAATATTCACGAGGAGGCACTTGATTCACTAACTGCAATGAGAACAATGGGCTCTGTTCCGTTTTGCTCTCGTTACCGTTTGATTGACTTCCCTCTCTCTAATATGGTTGAAAGTGGAATTGCTAAAATCGGTGTTGTTACCAACGCCAACTTCCGTTCCCTTATGGACCACATAGGCACAGGTAAGCCTTGGGATTTAAGCAGAAAAACAGATGGCTTGTTCCTGCTTCCTCCTTACTCTGTGGGCAGTGTTGCAATGTGGGGCAACAGGATTGACGCTCTTTACGGCAATATGAGCTTCCTTCAGTATTCCAACCAGCAGTATGTTGTTATGGCAGATTGTAACAATGTTCTTTCTGTTGATTATTCTGCTCTGCTTAATGCTCACGAGGAAAGTGGTGCTGACATCACAATCCTTGGTGTTAGGAATAAAATGCCGAAGAATATCGGCTCAATCCTTACATTTGACAAGGTTGATGAAAACGGCAGAATTACTGAAATGAGTCTTGATAAAAAGACTGATGATGAGGTTTTCTACTCCTGTAATATTATGATTATGAAGAAATATCTTCTTGAAACACTTATCACAACGGCTCATTCAAAGAACGAGATTTCTTTCCAACGCAGTATTATTATGTCAAATGTGAAAAATCTTAAAATTCACGCATTTGATGCAACAGACAGCTTTGTCGGTACTATTGATTCTATTCAGGGCTACTATGATATTTCTATGTCATTGCTTGAAAAGGAGAACAGGAAAAAGCTGTTCAAATCACCTGTATCCACAAAAGAGCGTGACGATATGCCTACAATTTACGGCATAGAATCATCACTTAAAAATTCACTTGTTGCCGACGGATGCATTATTGAGGGTAAGGTTGACAACTGCATTATCTTTAAGGGCGTAAAAATCGGCAAGGGTGCAGAGGTTAAAAACTCAATACTTATGCAGGATACCGTTGTTGGTAATGATGCAAAAATCAGCTGTGTAATTGCAGACAAGAATGTTAGCATTAAGGACGGTGCAGAGCTTTCCGGTGCAGACACCTTCCCTGTTTGCTTAACTAAAAACACAAGAGTATAGGGAGAAGAATATGAAGGTTTTATATGTTTCATCCGAGGCGTTGCCTTTTATGGCTTCAGGCGGACTTGGTGATGTTGCCGGTTCACTGCCTGTTGCATTAAGAAAAAGACTTATCGGTTGCCGTGTTGTTATGCCGCTTTATGACGGAATTAAGCAGGAATTAAAGGATAAAATGAAATTTATCACCTCTATTTCCGTTCCTGTTTCCTGGAGAAGACAGTATTGTGGTATTTTTGAAGCAAAGGCAAACGGTGTTATCTACTACTTCCTTGACAATCAGTATTATTTCAAGCGTGACGGAATTTACGGTCACTATGATGACGCAGAGCGCTTTGCATTTTTTGCAAGAGCAGTGCTTGAAATTATACCTGCTATTGATTGGAAGCCTGATATTATCCACTGTAATGACTGGCAAAGTGCATTAACTCCACTTTATTACAGCTGCTACTATGCAAACAGAATGGGATTTGAAAATATTAAAACAGTTTTCACAATCCATAATATTCAGTATCAGGGCAAATACGGCAATGAGCTTTTGAGCGATGTTTTAGGCATCGCTCCTGAGTACAACAACCTTATCCTTTATGATGGACTTGTTAACTTTATGAAGGCAGGTATTGAGTGTGCCAACAAGGTTACCACCGTATCACCTACATATGCAAAGGAAATACTTGACCCTTGGTACAGCCATGGTCTTGACCCTATACTTAATCAGCGCAGCTGGAAGCTTTGTGGTATCTTAAACGGTATTGATGTTGACGGCTATAATCCTGAAACAGATAAGGATATTTGGGCTAACTACAACAGCGATGATTTTTCAAATAAAGCAAAGAATAAGGAAGCATTACAGAAAATGATGGGTCTTAATGTTGACCCTAATGTTCCTATTATCGGTATTGTTACAAGACTTGTTGGCCACAAGGGCGTTGACCTAATGAAAGCAGTGCTTGAAAAGAGCCTTTGCGAGCGTAATATTCAGTATGTTGTGCTGGGAAGTGGTGAGTGGCAGTACGAAAACTTCTTTAGATACCTTCACGACAAGTATCCCGACAAGGTTGGTATTACAATCGGCTTTGTTCCTGATTTGGCAAGAAAGATTTATGCCGGCGCAGATTTATTCTTAATGCCCAGTAAATCAGAGCCCTGTGGACTTTCTCAAATGGTTGCACTTCGATACGGAACACTTCCTATCGTTCGTGAAACAGGTGGTCTTAAGGACTCTATCACCGACTGTGGTGACGGTCAGGGTAACGGCTTTACATTTAAAACATACGACGCATATGATATGCTCGGTGCAATATACCGTGCAGTTGATGCATATCACTCATCGGATTGGAATACTCTTGTTAAGCGAGCTCTTGACTGTGATATGAGCTGGGGCAAGAGTGCCAATGAATATATTAAAATGTATCGTTCACTTCTTAAGTAAATAGGTACACAGTGCCATAGGTTGTTTCTGCCTATGGCACTTTTTAAAACCACTTTTTCTTTTTGAACCACAAAAACAAGCCCACAACAACAACGATTGACAGCACAATTACATAGGCATACCCGTATTTCCATTTTAATTCGGGCATATAATCAAAATTCATTCCATACCAACCGACTATCACTGTCATGGGAAAAAATACAGTTGTAACAAGTGTAAAAATCTTCATTGTTTGGTTAAGGCGCATATCAAGATATGCCTGATATGCGTCCCACAAATGAACAACACTGTCACGCAAAAGGTCCACATTATCCTTTAGCCTAATAGTTTTTTCAGTGAATATGTGGAATGATTTTAAAAGCTCACCTTCAAAAATCTCGTTTTCGTTTTCCTGCAATGTTTGGCTAACATCAATCAGCTGCTCGTAATACCCACGCAAATTAAGCAGCTCCTTTTTCATATTAAGCAGCTGCATATTAAAGCTTTTGTCTGCCTGATTTTTTATCACCATTTCCTCAAGGGTGTTTATCTGCTGCTCTGCCTGCTCCAACGCCATGTTGTCCCCTGCTATAAGCAATTCAAAAAACGATGCAACAAGCTTTTCAAGAGTTGCCTTTTCCGGCGACGCCCTTGAAAGCAGGTTCAAAAACACATCTCTGTTTTGATTACCGTTATCGGCAATGCTTACAATTAACAGCAAATTCTTTTTAATATAGAGTGCCAGTGACGATCCACCACTGCTTATTTTTGCACCCACCGTATTCAGTCTTACAAAGCTGTAATCGTCGCTCACCTCCATATCGCTGTAAAGCAGGCCGTTTTTCTCCTTGCATTTTTCCACAGAACGACAGGAAAAAGAAAAAAGATTATAAATCTCCTCCAGCTCGCTTACATTTACATATCCTATACACAAATCGTTGTCGCTGATATTATCGTAGGGCACACTCACAATCTCGTTATCAAAGCAATAAAACATATCATCACCAAAAATATTTTGCTGAAAAAATTTAATATTATTATAAGTCGTGGAAAATATTATCTGTTGATAAAGGCAGTATATTATGGTATAAATAAGTTATAGGGGGAATTTTTATGGAAGAAAAACAAGTCAGGCCTTTTGGCTTTAGGGACAAATTCGGTTACATGTTAGGCGATTTTGGCTGTAATATGAGCTTTGTGTTTATTAACAGCTATATGCTCCTTTTCTTTGTAACATGCCTTGGTATTCCGGGAAAGATTTTTAGCGTTCTTATTTTGATTGCTAAAATTTGGGACGCTATCAATGACCCGATTATCGGTGGAATTTGTGACTCACACGCACCTAAATCCGGCAGTAAGTTTATGCCCTGGATTAAGTGGGCAAGCTTGCCTCTTTTAATCTTCAGCGTTGTAATGTTCATCTACATTCCAAATGCACCGTTATGGGTTAAATGTGCAATGTGCCTTGGCACATATATGGTTTGGTCTGTGGCATATACCAGCGTTAATGTGCCCTATGGCTCGCTGCAATCAGCCATTACAACAGACCCTATCCAAAGAGCAGAGCTTTCAAATGCAAGAAGCATCGGTGCAATGCTGGCACAGGCACCTGTAATGGTATTTATGCCGTTAATCATATTTGACAAGGACAACAATCCAAAGGGTGACAAGTTTATTTGGGTTGTGCTTGTTATGGGCATTATCGGATTTATTTCGTTTTTCTTTTTGCGCAGGCTTGTAACGGAAAGAGTTAAGCCTGTTGTGCAGGAAAAGCAAAAGTTCAATTATGCACAAACATTTATATCATTCTTTAAAAATAAGCCAATGATGGGCGTTACAATATCAAGCGTTGCAATGCTGGCATTTTTAATGACTGTTACAAATACTATGCAATACACATTTATGTGTTACTTCAAAAACACGGATTTGTTATCCTTTGGTACGGTTATTGCAATGTTCCCTATGCTCATTGCAATGGTATTGTGCAAGCCTCTTGTTAAAAAGTTTTCAAAAAGACAGCTTTGCACATATCCGTTTATTATTTCAATTATTGCAACATTAGTATTAACCTTTGTTAAAATAAAAAATCCTTATATTTGGTTTGCCGTTCTTGCAGTAGTTATGCTTTCTGTTGGACTTTATACCGTGCTTACTTGGGCAATGGTTGCAGATTGCATCGAATATCAGGAAAAGAAAACAGGCAGGCGTGAGGAAAGCTCCATATATGCAACCTATTCTCTTTTCAGGAAGCTTGCTCAGGGTATAGGCACAGCCGTTGTGGGACTTGCTATTGATTTAACAGGATATGTTGCCGAATTAGGCTCAAATCAGCCTGTTGAGGTTAACAATAACATTTATACAATGACAGGTGCATTGCCTCTTATCGGTTGTGTGCTTTGCTTTGTATCAATGCTTTTGCTTTATAAATTTGACGATGTTGACGGAGGTACAGTAAATGAGAGAAATAATTAACATCAATAATAATTGGAAGTTCCACAAGGGATCTGACAAAATCAAAACTCCACCGAAAAAAGCCGGCAAGGATTGGGAAAGCGTTAAGCTGCCTCACACCTGGAATAATATGGACGGTCAGGACGGTGGCTCTGACTTTTGGCGTGGACAAAGCTGGTATATTCGTGACATAAAGGTTGATGCCGACAGCACACAGCGAGTTTATCTTGAATTTCGTGGTGTATCAATGCTCTGTGAGGTTTATGTTAACGGCTTTAAGGCGTGCACTCACAAGGGTGGCTTTTCAACCTTCCGTGTTAACATAACTCCTTTCCTGAAAAAGAACAAGGCTACTATTGCCGTTATGGCAGACAACAGCGAGGCAAATCAAATTTACCCACAAACTGCCGACTTCACCTTCTTTGGTGGTATTTACCGAGCAGTAAATCTTATTATTGTTAAATCAACACATTTTGATTTAGATTACTGTGGTGCACCCGGAATTGCTGTTACACCTACACTTAACGATGACGGCTCTGCTGATGTTGAGGTACAGGCTTATCTTACAAAGGCTGAGGGCTGTACTGTTAGATTTACAACAGCAGATAAATCAAAAATTACCACCAACGGCAAGGCAACCTTCCATTTTGACAATCCACATCTTTGGAATGGTACTATTGACCCGTATCTTTACGAAATGACTGCCGAGCTTATTAAAAACGGAGAGGTAGTAGATATTGTAAAGGAAAAATACGGTATTCGCAGCTTTTCCGTTGACCCTGACAAGGGCTTTTTCCTTAACGGCAAGCCATACCCACTCCACGGTGTATCAAGGCATCAGGACAGACTTGACAAGGGCTGGGCAATCTCTAAAGAGGACCACAAGGAGGATATGGAGCTGATTAAAGAGATTGGCGCAAACACAATCCGTCTTGCTCACTATCAGCACGACCAATATTTCTATGACCTGTGCGACGAGGCAGGTATGGTTGTTTGGGCAGAAATCCCGTTTATCTCTGTATTTATGGATA
>CAMFYM010000050.1 GCA_946002045.1 uncultured Clostridia bacterium
GCCTAATTCGTCACAGGCTTTTAAAAGCATATCAACAACAGTGGTGGCTTGGTTAGAATAGGGATAAACCCGTCCTTCGTCATCAGCCCTTGTAGCAAGTCCGATGCTGTTGAAAAAATCTATTACCTCCTTGCTGTTATCAGCATTAAGGTTTGTTAGATTGCATCTGCCGTTGCCGGTGGCAAGTATCTTTTTACCGGGTCTTTCAAGTCGCTCAAGAATAACTACCTCATCATTTGGCGAAATCTGCTTATGCCTGATTGCACAGGCAAGACCTGATGCGCCTGCCCCTATAATAATTGTGGTCATTAGCCGTCACCTACACTCTATGTTGTTTACTGTTTATATATAATAATATAAAATTGACACAAATGCAAATTTTTTTATTAAAACTCTTGACTATTCTATTTTGCTGTGATATATTAGTCATACCTCTTAGCAGGTTAAATGATTTGAGCCGATAGGCCTTATTTTTTTGCCTGTGTTGCATTACGCACTATGAGGGAGATTATTTATCGAAATTTTAATGGAGGTGCTATTTATGAGAGTTAAGATTACCTTAGCTTGCACTGAATGCAAACAACGCAACTACAACACAATGAAAAACAAGAAGAATTCTCCTGACAGACTGGAGATGAACAAGTATTGCCGTTTCTGTAAGAAGCATACTCTTCACAGAGAAACAAAGTAATAGGAGGACGAAAATGGCTGAAGAAAAGAAGACTTCTAAAAAAGTCGAAAAGGCTGACAAGTCAAAGGACAAGAAAAAGAAGTCAAAGAAAAATCCTTTTAAATCCATTGCGTCATTCTTCAAAAGTGTAAAGGCAGAGGGCAAGAAGGTTGTTTGGGCTAACGGTGCTTATGTACTTAAGAATACACTTATTGTTCTTGTAGTAGTAACAATCGTAGGCTTGGCAATTTACGGTGTTGATACTGTTCTTTCTTTAGGTATGAAGGGCATTAAAAGCCTTGCAGAAACAACAACTACAACATCAGTTAGCCAGCAGGTAGAGGATTCCACTGCCGACACACAGGAAAAAACAACTGAAACCACATCCACAAAAGCAGCTGAGTAATTTATTAAGGCTTATTTAATACTTTATTTCGGGAGGCATTATGGAAGAGGCAAAATGGTATGTTGCTCACACATTTTCAGGATATGAAAATAAGGTGGCAAGTAATATTCAAACTGTTGTTGAAAACCGTAATCTTCAAGACCTTATTCAAGAGGTTGCAATCCCAACAGAAACAGTTGTTGAGGTTAAGGATGACGGAACAAAAAAAGAATATCAAAGAAAGCTTATGCCCGGCTATGTGTTTGTTAAGATGGTAATGACCGATGACAGCTGGTATGTTGTCCGTAACACAAGAGGCTGCACAGGCTTTGTTGGTCCTGAAAGTAAGCCGGAGCCCCTCACAGACGAGGAGGTTAAAAAGCTTGGTGTTGAAAAAATCAGCATCGAGGTTTCCTACGAGGTGGGCGACCTTGTTAATGTTATTGACGGTCCACTTGAGGGCTTCTCAGGTACTGTTGATGAAATTGATATTGAAAACAACAGCGTACAGGTAACTGTATCAATGTTCGGCAGAGAAAACACTGTCGAGTTTGAGCTTGACCAGCTTGAAAAGGTCAGTGAATAAATTTAGTAATTCGCAGTATATCTGCTTATTATCATTATAACGGAATTGCCGTTTCGTTGTAATGGTGGGAGAGATTTAAAATCTCGCCATTTACCACAATTTTAGGAGGAAATTATTATGGCACAAAAGGTAGTAGGTTTAATTAAACTTCAAATTCCTGCCGGCAAAGCAACTCCGGCACCGCCAGTTGGTCCAGCTCTTGGTCAGCACGGCGTAAACATTATGTCATTCACAAAAGAGTTCAACGAGAGAACAAAGAATGATGTTGGTCTTATTATTCCTGTTGTTATCACAGTATATGAGGACCGTTCATTTACATTCGTAACAAAGACACCACCTGCAGCAGTTCTTATTAAGAAGGCTTGTGGTATTGACAAGGCATCAGGCGTTCCTAACAAGAACAAGGTTGCTACAATTACTAAGGCAGACATCCAAAAGATTGCTGAAACAAAGATGCCTGACCTTAATGCAGCATCACTTGAGGCAGCTATGTCAATGATCGCAGGTACAGCACGCAGCATGGGTATAGTAGTAGAAGACTAATTCCCTTGTGGGAGGAAGTATCCGATTTAACCACTGGAGGTAATTTATTATGAAACACGGAAAGAAATATACAGACGGTGCAAAGCTTATTGACCGTTCAAATTTATATGAAACAGCTGAGGCACTTGATCTTTCAATCAAGACAGCAACAGCAAAATTCGACGAAACAATCGAGGCTCACATTCGTCTTGGTGTTGACTCTCGTCATGCTGACCAGCAGGTTCGTGGCGCAGTAGTTCTTCCAAACGGAACAGGTAAGGATGTTAGAGTTGCAGTATTTGCAAAGGGCGATCTTGCTAAAGCAGCAGAGGAGGCCGGCGCAGATGTAGTAGGTGACGCAGACCTTGTTCAAAAGATTTCAGGCGGTTGGATGGAGTTTGATGTTGCAATCGCTTCACCTGATATGATGGGCTTTGTTGGTCGTCTTGGTAAGGTTCTTGGTCCTCGTGGTCTTATGCCATCACCAAAGGCAGGTACAGTAACAATGGATGTTGCTAAGGCTGTTCAGGAGGCTAAGGCAGGTAAGATTGAGTACCGTCTTGACAAAACAAACATTATCCATTGCCCAATCGGTAAGGCTTCATTTGGTACAGAGAAGCTCCTTGAAAACTTCAATGCTCTTCTTGACGCTATCATTAAGGCTAAGCCATCAGCAGCAAAGGGTCAGTATATTAAGTCAGTTGCTGTTGCTTCAACAATGGGCCCTGGCATCAAAATCAATCCTAACAAGGTTGGCTCTGCTGCAACAGCAGAATAATCAATTTTGGTATTGACACAGGTTAATCTGTGTGGTAAAATACAATAGCTGTTCAGCCAAAGACAGTAGGTGCAGTTATCTGCGTAAGTTTTCGCCTACCGAGGAATGAACTTTCATATAACTTTTGTTAATGATTGTTGTGTGCATTCCGTGTCTTTACGGAATGCACTTTTTTATAGCTGACAGCCATAAAGCCCACATTTTTGTGGCAAATATTTATGGAGGTATAATAAATGCCAAGTACAGCAGTTCTTGAAAAGAAAAAGCAAATGGTTGCTGAGCTTTCAGAAAGAATTAAGACTTCTTGTGCAGGTGTAGTTGTTGACTACAAGGGTATCAATGTTGAGGACGACACAAAGCTTCGTAAAGAGCTTCGTGAAGCAGGCGTTGTTTACACAGTAGTTAAGAACTCAATTCTCGGCAGAGCAGCACAGGACGCAGGTCTTGAAGGTCTTGATCCTGTTCTTGAAGGTACAACAGCTATTGCAACATCAGCAGACGATTATGTAGCATCAGCTCGTATTCTTCAAAAGTATGCTGATACTCACGATAACTTCTCACTTAAGAGTGGTTATCTTGACGGAGAAGTTATCCCTATGGAAAAGCTTATTGCTCTTGCAAAGCTTCCATCAAGAGAAGTTCTCCTTGCAACAGTTTGCAGTGTGTTCAATGCTCCTATCGCAGCCTTCGCTCGTGGCGTTCAGGCTATCGTAGATAAGGGTGGCGTTGAGGCTTGTGTCAGCGAAAAGGCTGAGGAAGCTCCTGCAAATGAAGAAGCTCCTGCAGAGGAAGCTGCAGAAGCACCTGCTGAAGAATCAGCAGAATAATTAAATTAAATTAACAAAATTAAATTTTTATCGGAGGAAAATAAAATGGCATCAGAAAAAGTTACAGCAATTGTTGAAGAGCTTAAGACTCTCACAGTTCTTGAGCTTTCAGAGCTCGTATCAGCAGTAGAAGAAGAATTCGGCGTAAGCGCTGCAGCAGCAGTAGCAGTAGCAGCACCTGTTGAGGGTGGTGCAGCAGCAGCTGACGAAAAGACAGAATTTGATGTAGTTCTTGCAGAGGTAGGAGCTAACAAAATCGCAGTTATTAAGGCAGTTCGTGAGGCAACAGGTCTTGGTCTTAAGGAAGCAAAGGAAATCGTTGACGGTGCTCCTTCAACAATCAAGGAGGCTGTTCCAACAGCTGACGCTGAGGCTCTCAAGGCTAAGCTTGAAGAAGCAGGCGCAAAGATCGAGCTTAAGTAATTTAGTTTTACAAATCAAAAAGAACTGTGCATTTGCACAGTTCTTTTTTTATGCAAAAAAACAAGGCGTATGTATCACATACGCCTTGTTGCTTTATCATTTATAACAGTGAAGCAACCATATCACCCATTTGTGATGTGTTAACTGTTTCTAATCCTTCTTCTGCAATATCAGGTGTTCTAACCCTTGTAAGTGCTGCATCAACAGCTCTTTCAATAGCATCTGCTGCCTGAGCCTCACCAAGAGAGTAACGCAGCATCATTGCACCCGAAAGAATTGTTGCCAACGGATTTGCCTTGCCCTGACCTGCAATATCAGGGGCAGAGCCGTGAATTGGCTCATACATACCGAATGTGCCCTCTGCAAGTGATGCAGATGCCAGCATACCGATTGAGCCGGAAATCATTGACGCCTCGTCTGATAATATATCACCAAAAATATTTGATGTAACGATAGTGTCAAACTGATTTGGATTGCGTACTAACTGCATTGCACAGTTGTCAACATACATATATGATACCTCTACCTCAGGATAATCCTTAGAGGTTTCCTCCATAACCTTTCTCCACAGCTTTGAGGAGTCAAGAACATTTGCCTTGTCAACACAGGTAAGCTTTTTTCCACGCTTCATAGCATATTCAAAGCCTGCCTTAACAATTCTCTTAATTTCAGGATAAGTGTATCTTTCAGTATCATATGCACCAACAATACCGTTTTCCTCATAGGTTCCTCTGTCGCCAAAGTAAATGCCACCTGTCAGCTCACGAACAATAAGTATGTCAAGCTCGTCACCGATAATTTCCTCCTTTAACGGAGATGCAGATTTAAGTGGAGCAAAAATTTTTGCAGGACGAAGGTTAGCAAATAACCCTAATGATTCGCGAATAGCAAGCAGTCCCTTTTCAGGTCTGATTTCACTTGGCAGTGTGTCCCATTTAGGGCCACCCACAGAGCCTAAAAGAACAGCGTCACTTGCCTTGCAGGACATCTCTGTTTCCTTTGGATAGGGGACACCGTATTCGTCAATAGCAGCACCACCTAAAAGCTGATAATCATAATCAAGCTTAAAGCCGAATTTTTCCCCTGCCTTGTCAAGAACCTTGATACATTCATCAACAATTTCAGGTCCTATGCCGTCACCCTTTAATACTGTAATCTTGTAATTATTCATTGCTTTTCTCCTAATTATCAAATTCAAATATTAGCAAACATCAAAAATACCGGGCATTGTATCATCACGCATAACATCCTTTTGGTCACGGTTAATTGCACAAATAATACCCTTCATACAAGCGTAGCCGATATTGTGACTGACACCAATACCGAAAATCGACTTTCCTTTTGGTGTTTTAAGATGAATATAACTGATTGCCTTTGAGTCGGAGCCAACAGAAATTGCGTGCTCGTCATAGTCAACAAAGTCGTAAATCTTAAGTTCTGTTTTGTTCATAGCATCGCAGAATGCTGCAACGGGACCGTTACCGTAACCCTCAATGAATACAGGATCATTATCCTTGTACTTAAGATTGCCTGTAAAGTGAACAGATGTAAGGTAATCCTCTTCGTTTTTCTCCTCGGAAATCTTATAATTAAGCAATCTGTACGGACCACAAACATTTCTGTATTCCTTTTGGAATAAATCGAAAACCTCTTCGGGAGAAATTTCCTTACCCTTTTCATCACAGAATTTTTGAACTACTGCTCCAAATTCAGGATGCATTGCCTTTGGCATCTTAATGCCGTAATTGTTTGCAAGAATAAAGGCTGTGCCACCCTTACCACTTTGGGAATTGATACGGATTATCGGCTCGTATTCTCTGCCTACATCGGCAGGGTCAATAGGAAGATAAGGAACCTCCCAAAGATTATTGTGGCTTTCCTCCATATACATTTTGCCCTTGTTAATAGCGTCCTGATGAGAGCCTGAAAAGGCAGTAAATACAAGCTCACCTGCATATGGCCAACGAGGTGGCACCTGCATTTTTGTGCAGCGCTCGTAAACTTCACGGATTTTTTTAAGATTGTGGAAGTCAAGCTCAGGGTCAATTCCCTGTGTCCACATATTCATTGCAACGGTAATAACATCAACATTACCTGTTCTTTCACCATTACCGAAAAGTGTACCCTCAACTCTGTCTGCACCCGCCATTAAGCCCAGCTCTGTTGCTGCAACACCCTCTCCTCTGTCATTATGAGGATGAAGTGAAATAATAGCAGCCTCACGATTAGGAAGATGGCGACAGAAATATTCCACCTGGTCTGCGTAATAGTTTGGTGACGCACACTCAACAGTGTTTGGGAGGTTCAGAATAATCGGATTTTCCTTAGTAATATGGAGTGCCTCCATAACCTGACGGCAAATTTCTACCGAATTATCAACCTCTGTTTGTGAGAAGGACTCAGGTGAATACTCAAAGCGAATATTCATTTCAGGGTGAGTCTTTTTCTGCTCCTCTGTAAGCTCATAAATAAGCTTTGCGCCATTGATTGCAATATCAATGACACCCTGCATATCGGTTTTGAAAACAACCTTTCTTTGCAGTGTTGAGGTCGAGTTGTAAAAATGCACAATAACATTTTTTGCGCCCTCAATAGCCTCAAAGGTTTTTTTGATAAGGTGTGGTCTTGCCTGAACAAGCACCTGAATTGTTACATCGTCAGGAATATAACCACCCTCAATAAGTGTTCTTAAAATTTCATAGTCGGTGTCAGAGGCAGAAGGGAAGCCTACCTCAATTTCTTTAAATCCAACATCAAGCAGTGTTTGGAAAAATTCCAGCTTTTCCTGCAAATTCATTGGATCAACGATTGACTGATTGCCGTCACGCATATCAACAGAGCACCAAATAGGTGCCTTTGTGATTTGGTTATCAGGCCAAGTTCTGTCAGGAATGTTGATTGGTTTAAATGGTTTGTACTTTTCGTAACCCTTGTTCATAATTTTCTCCTTTCATATTTAGCACAGGAGCATAAAAATAAGCCCCTACACACATTAGTATAGGGGCGTAGTATTTATACGCGGTACCACCCTATTTCAGCAGAAAACTGCCCTTTAGCATCCATCAATGCCTTTGCCTTTAACGCAGCAACACGACTGTTCCTATTGATTTCTATTCAAAACAGCAACTCCACAGAGAGTTATTCACCGTTGAATTTGTATTGACTTTCACCTGCCGTCAACTCTCTGAAACTAAATTACAAGGTCTTTTTCTGCTTCATCGTTTTTGTTTGGGTACTATTTAATTTTGTTAGTAATATTATAGCAAAAGAAAATCTTTTGTCAAGAGGAAAATGGAATATTAAAGTAAGGAATATCCATATCCGTTGGCAATGGCGTCAACTTTTTCACCTGCACGGCAATGAGGGCAATCGTGAGCAGGATATGCCTCATATCCGGGAATATCGTCCTTGTTGAAAATAGTGTTAATCTCAACGCCATCAACCTGATTGATAGCAGAGAATATTGATGTCACACCAACAACACTGCCACCGTAGTATGTAACGCTCTCCATTGCTCTTTCAACCGTTTTACCACTTGTGATACAGGAAATCAGCACAACAACATTTTTGCCGTTAATAAGCTTTTTAAGGTTGTCACGAAAAATGATATTACCCATTGCATCATACTCAGGACCAAGCACATAAACCGTTGAATCAGGATTAGGATTAAGCATATTAGGTCGTGCAAGCTCGTGTGCAAGATATGCGCCTAAAGCCTGTGTTTCATAAAGGCAAAGCACTGAGTCAACATGAATGTTTCTTTCATTATAATATTGAGCCATAAGCATAGCTGCATCGACAGAAACATTGTGATTATGCTTAATGTCGGATGTACCGATATAGTAATTCAAATGAGATGATGATGAAATAAAATGACCGGGCATTGCGTGAACAAATACTCTTTCATCTCTGCTTGATGTGATTGTGTAAATAGGTTTATCCATAAGCTGATACTCCTTGAAATATTATAAATATAATTTTACATTAGTATCGAAGTTTTTTCAACAGCATTGGATGTAAAAATTATCACTTATAATTTGTGAAAAATAGACAAAGGTATAAAATTAAATTCTGTCCTTATATCGTTCAGCAGTTATTATGCCGTCATTAACATGCAGCTTGCATATACGCGCATTTCGTCTGTCGCCGTTGAGTCCATCGTCCTCAATATCTCTTGCATGATATATTGCATACCACTGACCCTTGTATTTAATCATTGAGTGATGGCCTGTACCCTCCTCAAATTCATTTGCCTTCAGCACAGGAGCATAGGTGTTGTCGTCAGGGTATTTCTCAAATTTGATTTTTGTCAGGTCTGTTTCATCTGTTTTTGCTCTTGCATATCCCACATAGTATGTAGGCTGCTGATAGCAGTTGCCTGAGTACATAAGGTACTGCCACTCACCCTCCTTAAAGTAAAATGCGCCCTCAATTGTGTGCCAGTTTATACCCTTTTTGTACCTGTCCTTCATATATACATCCTCGTCAAGAGTAGGAACAATAAGTGTAATAGGCTTGCCCAGTGCGGTTTCAGGGTTCAGCAGCCTATCAACCACAATATAAGTACCGGGCTTATCACCGTCAAAACGGTTTGTGGAATAAAATATAAAGAGTCCGTTTTCATTTTTAACCACATGGGAGTCAATTGAAAAAGGGTGCAAAAGCTGCTTTGCATTTTCAAAAGGTCCTAACGGACTCTTACTACTGGACACATGCATAGTCTGACGGTGTCCACCCTCATCGGGTGTGTCGCCGTAAAATTCAAAGGAGCAGTACATATAATACGTTCCGTCAATTTCTATAACCGACGGCGCCCAAAATTCAGACACATTGGGAAGCGTAAATACCTTGCCGTAAAAATTCCATTTGCCGAAAAGGTCGTCAGCATAATAGGCATAAATTCCGTCGTCACCTGTGGTGTAGATATAGAATTTTTCGTTGCTTTCTAATATAAAGGGGTCTGCCTGACCAATATAGTTTTTTCTGTCAATTTCCAAAAGGTGCATAATTTCCTCCAAAACATGGGCAATAAATAGTAATCCGAACCGTTGTTCAAATTGCTATTTATTGCCTAATCATTATTTAACAAATCTTTTTAATCTGTTAACAAGTATTGATGCTACAATAATCTTGACTGCATCAGGCAACAGGAATGGTAATACGCAGGTTGACAATGCAGAAGCAAATGTAACCTTATATGCTATTGTAAACCAAATTGTTCCAAAGAGATAACAAACAAGGACACCTATTGCCATAAACAAAATACATTGCCAAATTTTTTTGCCAACCTTTTCTGTCGCTATTCCTACAATAATAGCAGTAAAAATAAAGCCTAACACATATCCACCGGTGGGACCTGTAATTACGGCTAATCCACTCTTAAAGCCTGTGAATACAGGTAAGCCGATCATACCGAGAAGTATGTAAATAATTACGGATAATGTGCCTCGCTTCCATCCAAAAAGTCCTGCAACAAGACAGATTGCCATTGTTTGCAGTGTGATTGATACTGTTAACGGAATTGCTATCCATGCACAGACTGCTATCAATGCAGCAGACAGTCCTACATATGCTAAATCTAATGCCTTTAGCTTTTTCTTATTTTCATTCATTGGTACTATCTCCCTTCTCGAATGGGATTATGACATATCTGCCTTTAATTGTCAACTAAAATTAAAAATAGGTTAACAATACAACTTTTTAAGGGTTTTGTATATATACTGTCTCTTATACACATCTGACGCTGCCGACGAAGGCTT
>CAMFYM010000051.1 GCA_946002045.1 uncultured Clostridia bacterium
ATTATATATTATTATATATTTGATATTATTTCTGGAAGTGCGACTAATGAATATTTTAATTGTCGGTCTTGGACTTATTGGTGCAAGTCTTGCAAAAGCAATAAAAAAGAATACAAATCATACAGTTTTCGGCTGGAACAGGACGCAGAGTGTAACTGCTCGTGCACTTGCCGACGGCGTTATTGATAAAACCGGTGATCTTGAGGTAATTATCCCTCAGGCAGATGTAACGATTATCAATTTTTATCCACAGGCGATAGTCCCATTTATTAGAGAGCATAAGGATTTGTTCAAACAGGACAGTATTGTTACCGACTCCTGTGGTATTAAAACAAAAATCTGCAAGGAGCTTGAAAATGATGATTTCAATTTCTACTACATAGGTGGTCACCCTATGGCAGGACGAGAGGTTAGTGGTTATGACAACTCACTGGCAACCTTGTTTGATAATGCATCATTTATTTGCACACCTTATGATAATACTCCAAAGGCTAAAACTGATACCTTGGTTTCACTGGCAGAGGAGATTGGCTTTGCACAAACGGTTGTTACTACACCGGAGCACCACGACGAAATGATTGCCTTTACTTCACAGATTGCCCACGTACTTGCTTGTTCCTATGTTTTATCGCCACTTGCCCCTTATCACAGAGGTTTTTCTGCCGGCAGCTACAGAGATGTCAGCCGTGTTGCAAGGATAAATGCTGATATGTGGACACAGCTTTTCCTTGATAATAAAAAAGCATTAACCCAGGAGATTGACGACCTGGTTTCCAATCTTCTTGTGTTCAAGGAAAGCATAGAAAAGGATGACGAAAAGACCCTGCACGATTTAATGGAAAAGGGCAATAAAATTAAGGAGGAAATCGGTTAATGAAAAAGCTTACTGTCAATGTTCAGGACAAGTATGATATATTGATTGACAAGGGCTTGATAAATAACGCCGGTGACCTTGTAAAAACTGTATTGCCGGGCAAAAGAATAATGCTTGTCAGTGATACAAATGTTTATCCAATTTACGGAGAGCAGGTTAAGCACTCATTGGAAAATGCAGGCTTTCAGGTTTTCACTTATGTATTTACGGCAGGTGAGTCCTCAAAAAAGACCTCTGTTGTAATAGATATAGTTGAGCAAATGGCTGAAAATCAAATGACTCGCAGCGACGGCGTTGTTGCCTTAGGTGGTGGCGTTTGTGGTGATATGGCAGGCTTTGCCTCAGCAATATTCCTTAGAGGAGTAAAATTCGTTCAAATTCCCACCTCGTTATTAGCACAGGTTGATTCCTCTGTGGGTGGCAAAACTGCTGTTGATTTGCCTCAGGGCAAAAATCTTTGTGGCGCATTTCATCAACCAAGCCTCGTTATTATTGATACAAATGTGCTTGATACATTAAGTCCTCACTTTTTCAGCGACGGTATGGGCGAGGTTATTAAGTATGGCTGTATTAGGTCGGAAGAGCTTTTTGACCGTCTTGAGAAAGAGAACGCCAAGGATTTTATTGAAGATGTAATTTACCGTTGCCTTGATATAAAGCGAGTAATTGTAGAGAATGACGAAAAGGAAATGGGAGAAAGAGCACTTCTTAATTTTGGTCACACCTGTGGCCACGCAATAGAAAAGCTTTGGAGCTTTGAAAATATTACTCACGGACAGGCAGTAGGTATCGGTATGATTATGGCTGCACGATCAGGAGAAAATATCGGCAAAACCGAAATAGGTACTGCCGACAGAATATCTAAATTACTTAAAAAATATGGCTTGCCTACTACCGACTCACACAGCATTAGTGAAATCGTTGACGCTATGAGTGCAGATAAAAAAAGAACATCAACAGGAATAAAGCTTGTTTTGCTGAGCAAAATCGGAGAAGGCTTTGTTTATCCTGTTTTGGACGAAGAAATCTCAAATGTATTTGGAGTTTAGTTAATGAGTCAGGTTAAAATTACAAAATCTGTTTTAATTGGTGAGGTAACTGCTCCACCCTCCAAATCAGCAGCGCACAGGGCGTTAATTTGCTCCTTTCTTGCAGGTGGAGGTATGGTAGAGCCTATTATCGATTCAAACGATATGAAAGCAACTGTGGGTGTAATTAAGGCTCTCAAGAATAATGACACCACTCTTGACTGTATTGAAAGTGGCTCAACACTTCGTTTTATGATTCCCGTTGCAGCAGCAATGGGTAAGGATGTTACCTTTGTAGGTCAGGGCAGGTTGCCTGAAAGACCTATCGGCGAATATCTGGAGCTTTTACCAAAGCACAATGTTAAAATTAAAAGTGAAGGTGGATTGCCCTTAACTGTTTCCGGTCAGCTTAAAAACGGCAGCTTTGAAATATCGGGTGATGTAAGCAGTCAGTATGTTACCGGTCTTATTTTAGCATTATCAGTGCTTGAGGGGGACAGCGCAGTTATTCTTACAACGCCACTTCAGTCAAAGCCTTATGTTGATATGACAATAAAGGTTATGAGGGATTACGGCGTTGATGTAACAGAAACCGATTTCGGCTATCTTATTCACGGTGGACAAAAATTTAAAAAAATGAATTATACTGTTGAGGGTGATTGGTCACAGGCAGCATTTTTCCTTGTAGCAGGTGCAATCGGTGGCGATGTTACTGTTAACGGTCTTGATATGAATACTACCCAGGGCGATAAAGGAATACTTGATGTGCTTGAAGCCTTTGGTGCAGAAATTGAAGTTAATGACAACAGTGTAAGATGTATAAAAAGCACACTTACAGGCACAAAGGTTGACGCAACGGATATTCCTGATTTAGTGCCTATCATATCCGTTATGGCTGCTTTTTCTCAAGGCGAAACCGTTATTAAGGGTGCAGGACGATTGAGATTTAAGGAGTCGGACAGAATAAAGAGTGTTGCCGATAATTTAAGACTTATCGGAGTTGATGTTACCGAAACACAGGACGGTATGATTATTAAGTGCTCAAACAGCCTTTGTGCAAATAAATTAAAGGGATATAATGACCACAGGATTGTTATGGCGTTTTCGGTAGCAGGGCTGTTTCTTGAGGGGGAAACTGTTATTGATGACGCCCAAAGCATAAATAAATCATATCCTGATTTTTTTGAAGATTATAACAGAATTGGAGGGAAGGCAAATGTCATCTGAATTTGGTAAAAGTTTGAAGCTTTCAGTATTCGGCGAAAGCCATGGAGAAGCTATTGGCTGTGTAATTGACGGACTGCCTGCCGGCGTAAAGCTTGATATGGACAGGATTTATTTGGATATGTCAAGACGGGCACCGGGCAAGGATAAATCTGCCACTCCAAGACTTGAGAAGGATATACCTCATATTCTTTCCGGTGTTCTTAATAACACCACAACAGGTGCTCCTTTGGCAATGATTATTGAGAATACAAATACACAAAGTGGAGATTATTCAAATCTTATGAGTCTGCCAAGGCCATCACACAGCGATTATCCTGCTTATGTTAAATATAGTGGATTTAACGATGTTAGAGGTGGTGGACACTTTAGTGGCAGGTTAACTGCTCCTATTGTATTTGCCGGTGCAGTTGCCAAGCAAGTCCTTGCACAAAAGGGTATTACCATTGGTGCTCATATTTCAAAAATAGGCAGTGTATCAGATATTCCTTTTGATATGAATGATGTTTCCTGTGATACTCTTGCAGAGCTTTCATCAACCTCTTTTTCAACAATTTCTAATGATGCCAACAAGAAAATGAGAGATGAGATTGAAAAAGCAAGAATGAATCAAGACAGCGTCGGTGGAGAGGTTGAGTGTGCTGCAATAGGACTTCCTGTGGGAGTTGGAGCAAATATCTTTTCAACAGTTGAAAGTCACTTGGCGTCAATGCTTTTTGCCATTCCTGCTGTTAAGGGAGTAGAGTTTGGCGTGGGCTTTGATTTTGCCGGTATGAACGGCTCACAGGCAAATGACCAATATTGTGTTAAAAACGGCAATATTGCCTTAAAAACAAATAACAACGGTGGTGTGTTAGGTGGTATGACCACAGGCGCGCCACTGATATTAAGAGTGGCAATTAAGCCAACACCTTCTATATCACAACCACAGCACAGCGTAAATCTTCAAACAATGGAGGAGGAGACCCTTGTGATTAAAGGTCGCCATGACCCTTGCATTGTACCAAGGGCTGTACCGGTTGTTGAGGGCGTGGTTGCGTTTGCACTTCTCGATTTAATAATGCAAGAAAATAAATAAGGAACAGCATAACAAATGGATTTATTAGACCTTAGAAAAGAAATTGATGATATTGACAAGCAACTAATTCCTCTTTTACTTAAAAGAATGGGAGTTTCCCAAAGGGTTGCACAGTATAAGGTTGAAAACTCAATACCCGTGCTTAATTCAAAAAGAGAGCAGGAAATTCTGGACAATGTTGCAGCACAGTGTGGAGAACATGCAGACGCTATAAAGACGGTGTTTTCTGCCACAATGGACGCCTCGAGAGCCTTACAGCATAAGATTATAGGTGGAGGTAAAGAGCTTCGTGACGCTGTAACAGAGGCAATGACAGATGATAAGCTAACTGCTTGTGGTCAGCCGGTTGCCTGTCAGGGTGTTGAGGGAGCATACAGTGGAGTTACTGCCAACAAATTATTCCCCGATTCGCCTGTTAAGTTTTACAAGCAGTTTGAGGATGTGTTTGAGGCAGTAAACAAGGGAGATGCAAGATTTGGTGTTATCCCTGTTGAAAACTCAACGGCAGGCTCTGTTCACGAGTCATATGACCTTATAATGAAATACAGATTTTATGTTGTTGGTGCATATGATTTGAAGATTGAGCATTGCCTCTGTGCAAGGGAGGATACAAAATACGAGGATATTGTTGATGTATATTCTCATCCCCAAGCACTTTCACAATGCAATAATTTTTTAAAGAATTTTGATTTTACAGGTATAAACTTTACAAATACGGCAGCAGCAGCGAAATATGTGGCTGAAAGTGACAAAAATAATATTGGTGTTATCTGCTCTGATTTGGCTGCCAAGGAGTATGGCTTAAAAATTTTGAAGCGAAACATTCAAAACACGAATAATAATAAAACAAGATTCATTGTAATATCAAAGGAGCTTCTTATTAACAAGGATGCAGACAAAATTTCCCTTATTTTCTCTGCACCTCACACAACAGGCTCCCTGTATAGAGTTTTAGGCAGATTTTCAATGGCAGGGCTCAGCCTTACAAAAATTGAGTCAAGACCTATTGAAAACGAGGATTTTAATTATCACTTTTATGTTGATGTAATGGGCTCTGTTAGGGACGAATCAACTCTTGATTTAGTATGTGCTCTTTCTGACGAATTGCCTGAATTTGAATTTTTAGGCAATTATTATGAATATATATAATTAAAGATAATTTGGGGATGACTTTGTGAAACAGCAAAAACGCCATCAAACAAATTTAATATCGCTAATCATTGTGCTTGTTACTGTGGGATTGCTGATATTTTTATCTATTGTGCTTTACAATCACGCAAAGCTTGAGGTTAGGTTTGACACCCTAATAAGCTGGCTAAGGCAGGTTGATGATGCAATAGTAAAGCTTGATTCCAACGCTCAAATAATTCTTTGTATTTTTGCACTTTATATTGCCAAATGTCAGCTGCCTATACCAATGGGATTTCTTTGTGTTATTTCAGGTATTGTGTTCCCGATTACTCAGGCTGTGATTATCAACCTTGTATTTTGCATATTTTTCTTTTCGGTAAAATATGTTGAGGGACAGTTTATCGGTGGTGGATGGACCGGTATGATTCTCGGCATTAAGCAGCTGCATTTTGTTAGGGATTGGATTCAGTTTAAGGGTACAGGTAATCCCTATGTGCTATTTGTTTCAAGGCTTGTTCCGTCAATCCCTCTTGGTATGGTATCAAAGTATTACGGCTCAATGAGATATGATTTTGTTTATTATACCTTCTTAAGTATTCTGGGCTTTGCACCGAGATTGTTTATTTATACAAAAATCGGTTCGGCAATATTCAATCCTTTCTCAGTTCAGTTTATTGTGCTGATTATGATAATAGTTGCATTTACAGGAGTGTCTGTAATTACCTTTAATGTATTTTACGGAATTAAATCTAAGCAAATGAATCAGACCCTTTTGATTTATTCCGAGAGAGAGAAATATAAAATAGTTTTATAAGGAGAACAAATATGAAACCAAGTGAACTCATTAAAATGATTAAAAACGGTGATGCCGATAGTGCTATGAAGGCAGTGTATGTTAACGACTCTGCCGTTGAAGTACAAAAGCCCCGTTACATAAAAACTATTGAAAAATTCATTGAGCTTTTCGGTGATGACAGAGATGTTCTTGTTCTCAGTGCTCCCGGAAGAACAGAGATTTGTGGCAATCACACCGACCACAATAACGGCAAGGTTTTGGCTGCATCAATTAACCTTGACGCCATTGCAATTGCTGCAAAAAACGACTCCTGTATTATTCACGAAAAATCAGAGGGTCACTCAATGAATACTGTTGATATTTCCGATCTTACACCAAGCAAGGAGAATTACGGTAAATCCTCATCAATGATAAAGGGTGTTGCAGCAGGTCTTAAGAATAACGGCTATCAGGTTGGTGGCTTTGACGCCTGCACCACAAGTGATGTTATGGGTGGTTCAGGTCTTTCGTCATCAGCTGCATTTGAGGTGCTTTTGGGTACAGTATTTTCACACCTTTTTAATGACGGTAAGGTAGATGCAGTTACTATTGCAAAGGTGGCACAATATAGCGAAAATGCTTTCTTTGGCAAGCCATCGGGACTTCTTGATCAAATGGCATCCTCTGTTGGCACATTTGTTACTATTGATTTTGAGAGCACTGAAAATCCTGTTATAAAAAAGGTTGACTACGATTTTGCTAAATCAGGATATAGCCTTTGCATTGTTGATACTCACGGTAATCATAGCGATTTGACCGACGATTATGCTGCTGTAAGAGGCGAAATGGAGGCTGTTGCACAGGCTATGGGCAAAAGTGTTCTTCGTGAAATCAGCGAGTCTGATTTTTACAACGCAGTGCCTGAGCTTGTTAAAAAGGTTAATGACCGTGCAATCCTTCGTGCAAGTCATTTTTATAACGAAAACAAAAGAGTTGAAAGGGCAATAGACGCTCTTGAAAGTAATGATTTTGAAGCATTTAAGGCGATTATCAATGACTCAGGCTTGTCATCATATATGTATAATCAAAATGTATATACCACTAATAATCCAACACAGCAAAAGCTTTCACTTGCTCTTTGCATTAGCCAGCACATACTTGAGGGCAAGGGTGCATGGAGAGTTCACGGTGGTGGCTTTGCAGGTACAATTCAGGCGTTTGTTCCTGCCGAATGTCTTGATGAATACAAAAAAACCATGGATGCAGTATTTGGCGAAGGTTCATGCTATGTGTTGATAATCAGACCGGTTGGCGGTACAAGAGTTATTTAAGGATTAACGAGTATTTTAACACAGCATAGCGAAAAATCCGTCAATAAAAAAACTTATTCGGATTTATTAAGGGGAGAAATAAAGTGAAGTACATATTTGTAATCAATCCTATTGCAGGAAATGATAACAAAAAGAAGCTTTTTTCAAGAATTAAATCTACATTTCGTTTAATTGAAGACGAAATGATTTTGGAGGAAACAAAGTGTAAGGGTGACGCAAAGGATATTGCAAGCCGTTATGCACAAATGTACGGTAAGGATTGTGTCATTGTATCATGTGGTGGCGACGGCACAGTACACGAGATTGCCAATGGACTTGCGCATACAGACACTCCTATGCTTATTCTTCCACTTGGGACAGGTAATGATTTTGCAAAAAAGATTTACGGCACCAAAAAGATAAATGTTGATAATGTTATTAAGGCATTTGGATTTTTGAACGGTAAGATACAATATGATGTTAAGCCTATCGACCTTATTGACTATAATGGAGAAAAATGCATAAATGTTATGTCATTTGGTCTTGATACACTTGTAGAAACCATTGGCAGAAAAATTGCAGCTAAGGTGCCTGCATTAGGGCATCAGGCATATAATCTTGCGATTTTCCCTGTGCTTTCAAAGCCACTTCATTACAGCATTTGCTATGACCTTGTCTGTCATAATATTGAAACAGGTGAGGATTACAATATGTCCTGTATTGATAAGGATTATGCATTATTTGCTATCTGTAATGCCAGCTATTACGGTGGTGGATTTTGCCCTGCTCCTGACTCAAGGCTTGATGACGGACTTCTTGATTTTGCTTTGGTTGACGGCTTACCTCTCGCAAAAGCGTTGCCTATTATTCCAAAATATTCTGCCGGTACTGCCAATGAGGAAACCTGTGGCGATATATTCCATAACGGCTACATTAAGTCAGGTAAATTCTGGATGAGTGACGGCTCTGCATTACTTGGTAATTGCGATGGCGAAAATTTTGATTATACCGAGGTTGAAATTAAGGTTGAGCCAAAGGCACTAAAGCTTTGCTTTTTGAAATAATCATCAAAACTTAAGAACATTTTTAAAGCTCCTTCATAGTATGGTACTGAAGTTAAGACTGTTAATGGTCTTATTTCAATATTATTATGGAGGAGCTTTTTATGCCGGATAACTTAATTCCCGATACTTGTGAAAAGCGCATACACGACGCAGTTTGTATTGACACAAAGCGTATTTTTGACAGCTGTGTAAGTAAAGATTGTTTGGAAGACTTAAGGGTTACATTCTTCTCACGCAGTCAGCATTTAATTGATGAGGCTGTGACGGTGAAAACAAGAGATTGTTGCATTGAGGAGGTTAGCATTGATGTTGAAGAGGTGCCTTTTAATAGGGGCTTTTACAGTGTTGATATAACATTTTACTTCAAGATTTGCTTTGATACCTATGCAGCACCTTGCACAACTCCACAAATTGCAGTTGGTTATGCAAAATTTAACAAAAAGTGTATTCTTTACGGCAGCGACGGAGATGTAAAGGTATTTGTATCAAACCCTTGCAGTGAGGAAATTGATTGTCCTGTGGCACCGCAATATACAAATCCTTCAGCAAAGCTTCAGACAGTTGACCCTGTTATACTTTCAACTCAGATATGTGACTGCTGCGATTGCTGTATTCCGATTTGTACCTCTTTCCCACAGTCAATTCTTCGCTCTGCTGAGGATACAATGCCGTCCTGTGGTGCATCAAAGGCAATTCTTGTTACATTAGGCTTATTCTCAATAGTACAAATGGAGCGAGATGTTCAAATTCTTGTTCCTGCATATGACTATTGTCTGCCTGACAAGGAGTGCTGTTGCAACACCTCTAATCCTTGCGAAACCTTTAGAAAAATTGACTTTCCTGTTGATGAGTTTTTCCCTCCTGACAGGGACGATAAGCATTGCTGCGACAAGGATGAAAATGAAGAGTAAAGCAAAAATCGGTAGGATTTCTCCTACCGATTTTTACTTGCTTTTTTATTCTTCAAATACAGGGTACATAGGCAATAAAGAGTAATCCGAACCTGCCAAAAATGCAGAATTAAAGCGAC
>CAMFYM010000052.1 GCA_946002045.1 uncultured Clostridia bacterium
AAAGTCGCTTTAATTCTGCATTTTTGGCAGGTTCGGATTACTCTTTATTGCCTAAGTAAAAATAATAAAGGCTCCCCTTGTTTTATTAAGGGGAGCCGACCTTATATGCCTCCCTTGTGTAAAGGGAGGTGTTGAGCGTAGCGAAACGGAGGGATTGTAAACACAGAACTTGTAAGTTTACCTTTTATCCCCTCAGTCGCATATAAAATGCGACAGCTCCCCTTTATTACATTAAAAGGGGAGCCGAATTCATCTCACTTGCTTTACTCTGTAAACCTTAACGCTGTGCTTTTGGCAAAGATACAGGGAATTTTGTTCGAGAAACAAATACTGCCTTATGTGGTGCCGGCGAATACCCTGCTCGTAAATTTTTTAAAATACCTTTATTTTATTGTCGTTAATGAATTGCTCCTTATCGTTGTACCAATAGGAGAAATCGGGATTTTGCCTTTTATCCTCAATTAAATCGGGATAGGTAGTGCTAATAAAATCACCAAGCCTTTTTGTTACCTTTTTTGCACCGTAGTAATTTAAGTGAAAGCCGTTGTCACGAAAATCCTTTTTTAAATTCATATCAAAATTTTCGTCAGTATTAAGGTCAATAAAATCAATACCGTTATTTTCTGCATATTCTGCCACACTGTTGTGGCGTGGGTAAGTCCACTCGTTAAGAGTGGGTGTTGTAACAATTACAAGCTTAATATCCATTGAATTGCAAAGCTCAACAAATTTGTTAAGATAAATTTGGCTGTCCTGTGGGATAGGTGCCACAGCCTTTGAATATTTCATATTGCCGTTGGCAGTTACCTTTTTAATTTTTTTGCTAAAATAGTAGCCGTGGTTAAACTTGTTTTTGTTACCCTTCTTTATAGGATTGCGTGAAATCAGCTTCCAGTTATCGTGCAGACGAAAAACGGTAAAGTAATTTTCAATATCGTTAGTCAGCTGGTCGTCATTAACATAGGGTATTGCCGGCAAGCGAGAGCTTTTATTCTTTTTGCCTGTGTCATCGTCAAGGTCAATGCCCTCGTAAAGCATACCTGCCTCCACCATTACAACCTTCGGCTTTTGCTTTTGCAATATCTCCGTCAGCAATGTGTATGACATAGATACTGTTTGACGGGGAGATGCCACAATAGTAGAGGTGTAGCCCCTATTCTCCCAAAGCTTAACGGGGCAGATAGCAGAATAAAAGTTACTGCTGCCCAGCGCCACAATATCAAGGCTGTTAGGCACCTCGCTGGCAAAGCCGTATGCACCCTGAAATTTGTTGGTGTATTCTGTGGCTTTGCTTTTTGAATAAACAGTTGCCGACAGCACCTGAAGAATAATGACGAAAACAAGTGCAAAGCTAATAACCTTAGCAGCGTCAATCAATATTCTTTTGTTTTTACTCATTTTTTTACTCATAAAATTACCTAAAAATTAGCATATAGTAAATCTGCAACGCCGTAATGCTCGCCGTATGCGCCTAAAATAATTATCATAAGTGCTGCAATCATAAAGATAACAAACTTAATTACAAAGGGCAGAGTGTCAATAAGCTGACGAATACGGATTCCCTTTTCCTGCAATATGCCAACAACAAAAATCAGCACTACTCCCACCAGCAAAACGATATAATCCCTAATGTCAAGACCAAGTCCGTTTTTGTTGCCTACTCTTAATGACTGAAGATTTGGGTTAAGCAGCATTGCCTTGATTGCAAAAAATACAGATTTAAGGTCGTTTGCTCTGAATATGAGCATACCGATATTAACAATAGCAAAGGTCCTTATCATTTGGAAAAGAGCAAAGCCCTTGCTTTTTCTGTTAATTTTAAGCCCCTTGCATACCCTTGCAGAAAGGGGCTCGACAAACAGACCAAGCATCATCAGCACATAGTAGTAAAGACCATAAACAATATATTTCCATGCAGCACCGTGCCACATTCCGTTTGCAAACCATACAAAGAACAGTGCCACAGCAGTTGGAATTAAATTTGCGTAATAGGGATTAAATTTCTGCCTTGCAGTCTTTGTTAATTTCATAAAAGGCTTTGAAAGTGAGATTGGATAGAATATGTAATCCCTCAACCAGCCACCAAGGGTAATGTGCCACCTTGTCCAAAATTCGTTAATTGATTTTGCAAAGAAGGGACGGCTGAAGTTAACAGGCAGCTCAATACCCATCATTTCGCCAAGACCACTCATAACATCCATAATTCCGGAGAAGTCGCAGTAAAGCTGAAGGGTGTAGAACAATATTGCAATGAAGATTATTGCACCACTGTGCTGACTGATGTCGTCAAACACATTGTTAACAAGCTCGGCTGCTCTGTCGGCAATAACAATTTTTTTAAAAAGACCCCAGGCAACTAACTGTGCGCCGTAAACAAGATTTTTAAACTTAAAGTCGTTACCTTGATTAAGCTGTGTACCTAATTGGTCAAAGCGTGCAATAGGTCCCTCCACAACAGTCAGCATAAATGAAAGATAAAGGGTTATCCTTAACGGATTTTTGCAAGCCTTGTACCTGCCACGGTAAACATCTGTAATATAGCTGATTGCCTGAAGTGAGTAAAAGGAAATGCCCAATGGCTGAATAATTGACAGCTCCGGCAAATTTACCTTAAACAATGAGCTTGCAGTGCCCACAAAAAAGTTGGCATACTTAAGCACCAGCAAAAAGCCAATGTTGCAAAGCACTCCTATGGTAAGTGCAGTTAATTTATAATTCTTATATTTTTGCTTTAGTGCCTTTTTTTCCTCCCTTGGCACAAGCTTTTTCTTTTTTGCAAAGGCGTCGTTGAGCTTGTCAATAATCATTCCAACTGCCCAAACGGATAATGCGCTTAGCAGTAAAAATTCAATATGACCACCGGCTGCTACTGTATAAAATGCCAGCGAGCCCACAAGCAAAACACACCACTTTGCCTTTTTTGGAAAAATGCTGTAAAGGAGATAGGTGCCACCAAAGAATAATATAAAAAATTCAAAGGAGGTATATGTCATTTATCAGTCCTCGTCGGCAAGTCTTTCAATCATTTCGTAAAGTGTTTCAACTGTTTCAAAGTTTTCAGGCACAATATCCATAGGCGAAATTTCAATATCATATTCATCAGAAAGCTCTGCTACTAAAGAAATCATACCAAGGCTGTCAAAGATTTTGTCGTCAACAAGGCGTGTGTCCTTTGTGAAGGTCACATCAGGCTTTAATTCGCTTAATATTTCAATAAGTCTGTCCATTTTTATTTCCTCTTTTCAAAATTATTCACACATCATAGATGTTACTTTTTTTCTGTCAATTTTGCCGTTTTGATTATGGGGCATCAGCGCAATTTTTTCAATTCTGTCAGGGGTCATATAGGCAGGAATTTTTGATTTTATGTGCTTCAAAATATCCTCTGCCGTTAATTTTTTACCCTGATATACTAAAATGATTTGGTCCTTTGATTTGTCAAAAACACAAACAACCTCCTCAATTTTTTCCATAGAGCTTGCAGCCGTTTCAATCTCGCCTAACTCAACACGGTAGCCCATCCTTTTAATTTGAAAATCCTTTCGGGTGATATACATAATCTCGCCCTTTTCGTTTTCTTTAACAAGGTCACCGGTTTTGTAAACAATCTCGGGATAATATGACTGCAGGGGATTTTGCACAAATGCGTCCCTTGTCTTTTCGTCATTACCGTAGTAGCCGTACGCCACAAAGGAGCCACGAACATAAAGCTCGCCCTCCTGCCCCACATCACAAGGCTGATTATTTTCGTCAATAATCATAACATCGCAGTTGTCACAATGCTTGCCGATAGGCAACGGCTCGTCATCACGCAGCTGCCTGTCCACCACATAGTAGGTGCAAATGTCTGTTGTTTCCGTAGGGCCGTAAAGATTGGCATAGAGCACATCGTCGCCCAGATTATTTATCCAATAATTCAGCTGCTTTGTGGGCATAACCTCGCCGGCAAACAGCACCTTTTTTAGATACTCGGGCTTTGCATACTTAAACAGCTTCATATTAGCAACAATAGATATTGCAGAGGGTACCCAGTAAATTGTGTTAACCCTGTTATCGTTCAAAAAATTGATAAGGTTAATGGGGAAGGAAAAGCACACCTTTGGAATAATGCAAAGGGTGGCACCGTTTTTTATTGTAGCAAAAACATCGGATACCGACATAGAAAAATAAAAGGGTGTTTGATTACCGAACACCGTTTGGTCGGTTATGTTAAATGCATCGCTGAACCACTGTGAATATGCAATAACATTTCTGTGGCTGAGGATAGCACCCTTGGGTACTCCTGTGGAGCCTGAGGTGTATAGTGCATAAAGGGGGTCAGCGTCAATCTGCCTTGAGCGAATATCCTTTAGCACATCCTCATCAATATTTGTGGCTATTGCATCGTCATAAAGCAGCACCTGCTCCTTGGGCAAAAGAGTCAGCGCCTTTTGGTAATTATCCCTGTCGGCAATAATTGCTATGGGCGAAAGGGTAGAAAAGATTTTTTCAACCCTCTCCACCGGCATCTCCGTGTCAACTACTGTGTAAAAATTGCCACTGTATGTAACGCCGAACATTGCACAAAGGGTATTAACGCTTTTTGCCACATAAACTGCCACAGGGCAATTCCTTTTGCCAAGGACAGACAAGGCAGTGCCGATTGCTCTTGCGTTATGGTAAAGCTCGTTATATGTAACCCCGCGTTCACTGTCCACAAAGGCAGTTTTTTGTGGGAATTTTGCCACACTGCGCTCAATGTATTCCAGTATATTTTTCATAAAGCTCTCCTAATCATCATCAACTGTGCTACTTTGTGTGCCACAGTCCAATATGAATTTATCATATGTAAAACGCTTTGTCAATACAAATGTTATTTGTTAATAAAAATTTATTATATTTCACTCTTAAAATCAATGATCCTTACCAAATCTTAATATTTCTTTTTGTAAAAATAAAACATCCGGCTCCCTTTTGTATAAAGGCAAACAAAAAGGCTCCCCTTTTAATGTAATAAAGGGGAGCTGTCTCGAAGAGACTGAGGGGATAAAAGGTAATTTTACAATCCCTCCGAGTTGCTATCGCAACCCACCTCCCTTTACACAAGGGAGGCAAAAATAAGTGACTCCCCTTTTAATGTAATAGAGGGGAGCCGAATAGGTTTAATTTGTATTATCACGCCTGCTTTACTCTGTAAACCTTAACGCTGTGCTTTGGCAGAGAAACAGAAATTGTTGTAGTTGTTGCTCTTTCGTCTGTCCACAAATCGTGAATTTCATATTGGGATGCAGCTTGTGCCTGCAAATAATCGTCTGCCATAATTGAGTCAATGTTAATATGAACATTCCTTGTGCGTGAAGCCTTGTTGAACAGGCATATTGCCACATCACCGTTAGCAAGGGGACGAGCCAAAACATCAACGCCGGTAATCTTCTTAATAAGCTTTGCACTTTTGCCCAATGGGTCCTGGTCAATAGCAATTAACTGCTTGTTGGTAACAATCTTAAGTGTGGAATTACCCTCCACAGGATTGTTGTTGCCGTCAACAAGCTTTCTAATATCATTACCAAGCATAAGAGGTGAAGCCATCATACACCACAGGGAGAAGTGTGCCTTATTTTCGTCCTCAGTTAATTTGCCGTTGCCAACCTCTAACATATCAGGGTCGTTCCAAGCACCTACTCCACTGTGCTGATAAAGCTTAATTGTCATTGAATAAAGGGCAACAATGCTTGTCCACATAGGGAAAATGTCGTGGGTGGTGCGCCACATATTACCTGCCTTTGCACCCCAATCCCAAGGTCTTGCAGTACCCCATTCACAAAGAGAAAATACAATAGGCTTTTCCTCTGTTCCGGTAAATTCTGCCCATTCTCTTGATGCGTTTTTAAGTGCCTGTCCCATCCTTCTGTACTGAATGTATGACGAATCGGCAATGGTAACAACAGGATTTTCAATCTTAATAATATTTTCGCCGTCCTTAAGGTCAACAACAAGCTGTGTTCTGCCGGAGTCACTGAAGCCCTTGCCGTGAGCAAAGAATACCTCGTGCATTTTGCCGTTAACAGTAACCTGTGCATAGCTGTCCTTAAGCCTATACGCCTTTTGGTGAACAAGAGTTAAGGCGTATTTGCCCTGTGGCAGAGTGATAATCTTGAATTGAGCCGAGCCTGCACCGTGATTAAGGTAGCCAATACCCTTGCCACTGGGCAGCTTTGAAAGGTTAATTACCTTTGCCTTGCCGAAAAGCTCTGCGTCCTCAGGAATAAATACGCTTGTTGTTTTTTCGTTATCCTCACCGTCTAATCTTGTGAGCTCAATTTTTTCAATAACAGGGCAGTCGCCACTGATTGATTGCTTGTGACAGAAATCGTATTTAAAATATTCACAGCCCCAGGATGCAAATGTCCTTGCGTCAAGGACCTCGTTGCCTAATGATGCAGGCATATCCTCGCAGGTGTGAGTACCGTTTGATGAATAAAGACCTACCTTAAGACCTAACTTGTTAATATCCTTAATAAGGGCAGGAATACCACGGCTGAAGGTGCCAAGGTCGCCCTGCAGCTTGCCGTCGCTGTCACGCATAGAGCTTTGCCAGCAGTCATCAAGGTTAATGTACTGATAGCCTGCCTCTGCAAGTCCACTGTCAACCATAGCCTGTGCCGTTTCCATAATCAAATCCTGGTCAATGTGATTACGAAATGTGTTCCAGCTTGACCAGCCCATAGGTGGTGTTTTTGCCACGCCGTTATCGTAATCCTCAACCTCACTGATGTCAATAGTGATTTTCCTTGACGGGCGCAACGCCTTTAATGCACAAAGAGGGCATTTTCCTCTAACTGCACTCATTGCAAACCAATATCCAAACAGTACAAGCAATATGCAAAGAATTGCAATAACAACAATCAAAAAAATCATAATCCTATCTCCTTAAAGTAGTTCAGCTCACTTAAAGCCGTGTCCTTTGTATTTTCGTCACCGATTTCGTTAAGAGCACTTTTTAAAAACGCTCTCCTGTTTTTAACATTATAAAAAAACCTATATATCCAGGCATAGGGCGTCAGCCACGGTCTGCCGTCGATAAACCTTATGTAGTTAATATTTTTCAGCTTTTTGTAGGGAGGGAATGCCAGCCGAAGCTTAATCATAAAGGGTGACATATCGCCCTTATCCTCCATCTCTCTGCGTGAAACAACGGCACCCTTGTTCTCCTGCATACTGCCAAAGACGCCACACCTACACAGATAATCGCAGGTGGACTCCACATTGTCAATGTATTCCTCGCCTACGCCAAACCACCTGTGGCAAACGGTAAGCATAACCTTGCCAAAGGTGTCTAAATTTATATCCTCAAGTATTTTAAGCATGGCGTTAAGGTTAATATCCCTGCAATTAAGGATAACTGCCAAATCGAGAATATGGCGAATACCTGCACCGTAAAACTTAAAGTGGTGGGCAATGTGAGCAACAAGATAAGCCAAGTGGTAATCGTCATTAAGCACACCTGTAAAGCCGTGAAATTCGGCGTTATCAAAGGCGTCGCAAAAGGCGTCGTCACCAAACTCGCTGATTATCCTTGTGTGTACCTCAACAAGCACACCGTCCTTGCGATAATTATAAACAGGGCCGTTTTCCTCTGTGCAATCAAAGCCACATTTAGTAAGCAGGTCTTTAACAGTATCACGGCTTTTTTGCTCAATAAGGACATCAATATCGCCCATTGCACGAGCCTCTGCCACAGGGTAAAGCTCCCTGATAACGGCACCCTTAAAGAATATGTGCCTTATTTCGCTTTCACAAAGGAGCTCCTTGATTTCCTGAAAAATCCTGTTTTGCTGATGATAAATATATACATAGTCAAGGAAGCGACCCTCCATAGCATTTTTAAATCCTGTGGGCAGTTGCTCCCTGTATTTTTGTTTGTTAAGTACGCAGTGGCACACACCTGACAGATTGTGATGCTTTGCTAAATTAAACAACTGCCTAAAGTCAACATCTCTGTCAAGCTCCACATCCTGCTGATAAAGGAACGCCCTGCATATTTCGGTTAAAAGCTTTTCTTCTCTGTTCATTAGAATACTACTGCACCAAATATCAGGCTCAAAATTGTGATGATTAGTCCTGCAATGAAAACGCCTACACAAATTACGCCAAAGCTCTTTTTCCTGTCAAGGTGGAGCAGTGACGCTAACAGTGCTCCTGTCCAGCCACCTGTGCCGGGCAAGGGAATTGCAACAAACAGCAAAAGCCCCCAAACACCGTATTTGTCAATTTTATCTCTTTTTTTCAGGGTTTTTTCCTCAAGCCAAAACACAAGCTTGTTAATAACAGGCACCTTTTTGAGTATTTCAAATATCCAGTTAATTAAAAGCAAAATAAAGGGAATAGGCAGGATATTGCCGAGAAAGCTGATGATAAAGCCCACAAAGGGATTCATCTTTAGCAACACTATTGCCGTAAACATACCAAGCCTACATTCAAGAACAGGTAATACGGAAATTATAAATACAACAAGCCAGTCGGGAATACCGTGAGCAGTTAAAAATTCCTGTATATTAGTAACAACCTCTTGCATAAATGCAACTCCTTACTGATATTAAACCTCGGTGGGCAAAATGTAATTGTTTGATAATAAAAAGCTGTGAGCGCCCTCTAAAATTGATTTGTCGTTTTGGAACCTTAAGCAGCCCATTGCGTTGTTATAGGGCAACCAAAGGTAATCCTCAATCTCCTCTTTTTGAATATGGGTCAGCTTGTCGTCGGTAGTGCCCACAAAAACTGTTACCCTTTTGTCGATAGAGCCGTGAATTTTGTATTTTGATATTCCTTGATAGCCTAAATGGATTTTTAAATGAATACCTGTTTCCTCCAGCACCTCTCGTCTGGCAGTGTCATATTTAGTTTCGCCTATTTCAACATGACCCTTGGGGAAGCCCCAGTGGGACGAGCGCTTGTTTTTGATAAGCAGGTACCTAATGTGGCCGTGAATTTTTCTGTAAACAACGGCACCACTGCTGTTTTCGTAATAACAAACTAATTTGCAGTCGGGAAAATATTTGTTTAAATCAAGCTTTTCAGCAATATCAACATTTATGAACCTTGTGCTCTTTGGAGCAAGGAGCCAAATCCTCTTTTTGTTTTTGTCCTGTGGCTCTAAATAAGCAATAATCCTACCATCAAAATTAGTTACAGCATGGTCCATTCCTATGATGTAAGCATACTCCTCCTGTGGAGTATCATATAATAGCGCATAGTTAAGAGGGTAGGTAAATCCTGCTTCGTCGGTGGAGCCGATAGGTCTAACAATCTTGGCTCTGACGGGTTTTCCAAGCATAACATCACCACCAAATAGATATATAAATCTATTATATCCTGTCTCTTATACACATCTGACGCTGCCGAC
>CAMFYM010000053.1 GCA_946002045.1 uncultured Clostridia bacterium
ATTGTTGCTAAAAACCGTCACGGTGCAACAGGCTCTATTGAAATGACATTTGATAAAGAGTTTACTCGATTTAGGTCAGTAGATAAATCTCATTATGAATAATAGAATTAGAAGTACAATAAAAAAATACAATATGATAGCAAAGGGCGATAGGGTGCTTGTTGCCGTTTCCGGTGGTGCAGACTCTATGCTTTTGCTCAGCAGTCTTATTTCCTTAAAGGACGAATACAATATTACTCTTGCAGTAGCCCATATTGAACACGGTATAAGAGGTGAAGATTCTGTTGCAGACGCAGAGTTTGTTGCTGATTTTTGTAAATGCAATAGCATTGAATATCATCAACTGAATATTGATGCAGTTAGCGAATCAAAATCAGCAGGTGTGGGCATTGAGGAATATTCAAGGAATAAAAGATATGAGTTTTTCAATTCTATTCCCTGTGACAAAATTGCTACTGCCCATAACCTAACAGATAATGTTGAAACGGTTTTGTTTAGATTGTCACGAGGAACAGGCTTAAAGGGTGCCTGTGGTATTCCACCTGTTAGGGATAAAATTATTCGACCTCTTATTGAAATATCTTCAAAGGATATTAGAGATTATTGTACTGCAAATTCAATTCCTTATAGAATTGACAGCACAAATTATGACAATGCTTATAGCAGAAACTATATAAGAAATGAAGCTTTGCCTGTTTTATCAAAGCAAAATACTAATTTTGAAAATGCTGTTTCTTTGTTCATAAATGATGCTAACGAGGATATGAGCTTTATAGAAAATTCTGTTAATAATCTTTATAACGAAGCAGTAACAGATAATGGAGTGCTTATATCAAAAATTGAAAACGCTCATATTTCACTTGTCAAAAGAGTTATATTCAAGTATTTTTCATCAAAGGCAGTTAGTCTTGACAGGGTTCATCTTGATAAGGTGATTAAGCTTATAAATTCTTCCGGTAAATATCAAATTAAGGGTGATACCTTTGCTGTTTGCGATGGAAGTTACCTAACGATTAAAAGCATTAGTCCCTGTAAGATTAGTTATAGCTTTATTACCGAAATTTTAAATATTTCTGAATTTGACAAAAAATATGTTGATTTTTATTGTGACTGTGATAAAATTGTCGGAAAGGTTAAAGTGCGCCAAAGATTAGCAGGCGATACGATTTCTCCTGCCGGCAGAGGCTGCACAAAAACCTTAAAAAAGCTTTTTAACGAGCTGAAAATACCAACAGATATTCGTGATTCCGTAGGCGTTGTTGCTGACGATTTGGGAGTTATCGGAGTTGTTGGATATTGTGTTGACCAGCGTGTGACTGTTGACAAAAATACAAAAAATATTTTTTCTGTTAAGATTTCTTCGGAGGATTTAGTTAATGAATAATATGGCAAAGAATTGGAAAACAATTTTGATATACCTGCTTATACCGGTATTGCTTGTTATTTCAATAATATATTTTGCTAATCAGCAAACACAGGCAAATATGAAGTATTCCCAGGTTGTATCAATGTTTGAAAATGGTGAAATTGCGGACTTCACCTTAGATCTTTCAAGTGGCAATATGATTTACAAGACCTTCAAGGAGCCTAAAAAAGAGCAGAAATACACAGTGCCTAATGTGTCAATATTCCTTGACGATGTCAGAGATGATATTGAAAAATACAACTTAAATGCTGATAATAAAGATAAGCAAATAACCTTTGACTATAAAAAGGGTGCATCTAATAATTGGCTTATCAGTATGCTGCCTATGGCATTTATGACTCTTATACTTATTGGCTTATCACTGTTTGCCTTTAAGAAAATGGGTAATGCCATGACTAATGAAACTAACCGTACACTTGGCTTTGGCAAGGTTAGGGCAAAAACTCTTGCAGAGGACGAAAAAAGGAAGACAACATTTAAGGATGTTGCAGGCTGTGATGAAGAAAAGGCAGAGCTTGAAGAGCTTGTTGAATTTTTAAAGGAGCCTGACAGATTTACAAAGCTTGGTGCAAGAATACCAAAGGGCGTTTTGCTGGTAGGACCTCCGGGTACAGGTAAAACCTTATTAGCCCGTGCAGTTGCAGGTGAGGCAGGTGCTCCCTTCCTTTCAATATCCGGCTCTGATTTTGTAGAGATGTATGTAGGTGTCGGTGCTTCTCGTGTTCGTGACCTTTTTGACCAGGCAAAAAAGAAGGCTCCTGCTATTGTATTTATTGATGAAATTGATGCAGTAGGCAGACAGCGTGGCGCCGGTATGGGTGGAGGAAACGACGAGCGTGAACAAACACTCAACCAGCTTCTTATAGAAATGGATGGCTTTGGTACTAATGAGGGAGTTATAATAATTGCTGCCACCAACAGACCGGATGTTCTTGACCCTGCGTTGTTAAGACCCGGCAGATTTGACAGACAGGTTACCGTTGGCAGACCCGATACAAAGGGCAGAGAGGAAATACTTAAGGTACACTCAAAGAATAAGCCTCTTGGTCCTGATGTTGATTTAGAGAGCGTTGCTAAAAATACAATCGGTTTTGTAGGCGCTGATCTTGAAAATCTTATGAACGAGGCTGCAATTCTTGCTGCAAGAAGAAAGCTTAAGGCTATCACAATGAATGAAATTCAAGAGTCTATGACAAAGGTTCTTATGGGTACTGAAAAGAAATCTCATAAGTACAGCAAAAAGGCTCTTAAGCTTACTGCTTTTCACGAGGCAGGTCACGCAGTTGTATCATATTTTCTTGATAACCATGACCCTGTTGAAGAAATCTCTATTATTCCAAGAGGTATGGGTGCAGGTGGCTACACAATGTATCAGCCACAGGAGGAGAATTACGACTCCAAAAAGGATATGCTTGATTTGTTAGTATCACTTTTAGGTGGCCGTGTGGCAGAGGCACTTACAATGGACGATATTTCAACAGGTGCTTCAAACGATATTCAGCGTGCTACAAGCATTGCAAGAGAAATGGTAACAAAATACGGCATGAGCGATAATATCGGTCCAATAAATTACAGTGGTGAAAATCAAGAGGTATTTATCGGTCGAGATTACGGTCATGTTAAGAATTATTCTGAGGAAACTGCTGCAAGAATTGATAATGAGATTTCACTCATTATCAACGAGGCATACAGACGCACTAAGGAAATTCTTGAAAATCATATGGATAAGCTGGAGCTTGTTGCAAATACTCTTATGGAAAGAGAAAAAATCAACAAGGACGAGTTTATTGCTCTTATGGAAAACGGTGCTATTGAGGATAATGAAGCAGAGCAGTCAACGGATAACGATGCTGAAATTATCGAAGCAATCGCTACCGATGTTAGTGATGACGGTGATTGCCCTCAGGCAGAAGAAACTGTTGATACGGAAAAATCTGAATAACATTTATTTAGACGGTAGTACTATTTCTACCGTCTAATTTTGTAATTATTGACTTTTTGCACAATATATTGTATGATAACTAGGAATGTAATCTTCTATTGGAGGAAAAATTTTGGCTAAGAAAAAAGAGTATGGTAATGAAAGTATCAAATCCTTAAAGGGTGCAGACAGAGTCCGTAAAAGACCGGCTGTTATTTTTGGCTCTGACGGATTAGACGGATGCCAGCACGCAATATTTGAAATTATGTCAAACTCAATAGATGAGGCAAGGGAGGGCTACGGCAACAAGATTGTTGTAACTCGCTATCTTGACGGTTCTATTGAGGTGCAGGACTTTGGTCGTGGAATACCTGTTGATTACAATAAAAACGAGGATAAATATAATTGGGAACTCCTGTTTTGTGAAATGTATGCAGGTGGTAAATATGACAATGACGGTGAGAACTATGAATTTTCGTTAGGTCTTAACGGTCTTGGCTTGTGTGCCACACAGTATGCATCGGAGTATATGGATGCCGAGGTTCATACAGGTGGATACAAATATACTCTGCATTTTGAAAAGGGAGAAAACATTGGTGGTTTAACTAAAGAAAAATACGATAAGAGAGACACGGGCACTCGTATCAGATGGAAGCCCGACCTTGATGTTTTCACGGATATAAATGTACCTCTTGAATATTATAAGGATACAATACGAAAACAGGCTATCGTTAACGACGGTATTAAGTTTATTTTAAAGGACCAGCAAACTGCTTCAAAATTTGAAACCTACGAATTTTGCTACAACAACGGTATAGTTGATTATGTTAAGGAGCTGGCAGGTGAAAAGGCGTTCACTTCTGTTCAGTATTGGGAGTGCGAGCGTAAAGGTCGTGACAGAGAGGATTTGCCTGATTATAAGCTCAAAATCAAAGCTTCAATGTGTTTTTCCTTAAAAACACAGGTTAAGGAGTATTATCACAATTCAAGCTTTCTTGAGCATGGAGGCGTACCTGAAAAAGCGTTTAGGAGTGCCTTTGTTAATCAAATAAATGCTTATCTTAAGGCAAATAACAAGTACGCAAAAAATGATTCGCAGATAAGTATTCAGGATATTGAGGATTGCATAATATTTGTTGTTTCCTCCTTTTCTACCCAAACATCATATGAAAACCAAACAAAGAAAGCCATTACCAATAAATTTATACAAGAGGCAATGACTGACTTTTTCCGTAAGCAGCTTGAGGTTTATTTTATCGAGAATAAAATGGATGCAGATAAAATAGCTAATCAGGTGCTTATCAATATGCGTGCCAGAGTTAAGGCAGAGAATACAAGAAAAACTCTTAAGACTTCACTTCAATCAAAAATGGATATGACTAATCGTATTCAAAAATTTGTTGATTGTCGTTCAAAGGATGTGAACGAAAGAGAAGTGTTTATAGTTGAGGGTGATTCTGCTCTCGGTGCCTGTAAGCAGGCAAGAGATGCATCCTTCCAGGCAGTTATTCCTGTAAGAGGTAAAATTCTTAATTGCCTTAAATCTGACTATGATAAGATATTCAAGAATGAAATTATTACTGATTTGATTAAGGTATTAGGCTGTGGTGTAGAGGTTAAAAGTAAGGCAGCAAAGGATTTATCAATGTTTGATATGGACAACCTCCGTTGGTCAAAGGTGCTAATTTGTACTGATGCCGATGTAGATGGATTTCAAATAAGAACACTTATTCTTACAATGATTTACAGGCTTATGCCAAAGCTTATTGAAGCAGGAAAGGTTTATATTGCAGAATCACCGTTATATGAGGTTACCTGTAAGGATCAAACATATTTCGCTTATAACGAGATGGAAATGGACGAGATCAAAAAGGAAATCGGCAACGAAAAATATACTGTTCAGCGTTCAAAGGGTCTTGGTGAAAACGAGGCTGAAATGATGGCGCTGACAACTATGAATCCTGCCACAAGACGACTTATTAAGGTTACTCCCGATGAGGCAGAGAAAACATCACAGATTTTCGATTTGCTGTTAGGTGACAATCTTGACGGCAGAAAAGAATATATTGCAGATTATGGTCATCTGTATTTAGATGCAGCCGATATTAGTTAAGGAGGGGATTTAATTGGCAAAAAGAAAAAAGGTTGAAGAAGTTAAGAATAATCCTCTCGCTGATAATGTTCATATTAAGGGTGCAGGCTTAATTCAGGACGAGGTTATTACCGATACTCTTAAGGGCAATTATATGCCCTATGCTATGAGTGTAATTTTATCTCGTGCAATTCCTGAAATTGACGGACTTAAGCCGTCACACAGAAAGCTTCTTTATACTATGTATAATATGGGACTGCTTCAGGGTGGAACAATAAAAAGTGCTAACATTGTCGGTAGAACAATGCAGCTTAATCCTCACGGTGATGCTGCAATTTACGACACAATGGTGCGCTTGTCCCGTGGTAACGAGGCTTTGCTTTATCCATATGTTGAATCAAAGGGCAACTTCGGTAAGGCATACAGTAAAAATATGATGTATGCTGCCTCCCGTTATACAGAGGCAAAGCTTGCTCCTATTTGTCACGAGCTGTTCGGTGACATTAAGTCGGATACAGTTGATTTTGTAGATAACTATGATAATACAATGAAGGAACCGACATTGCTTCCTGTTACATTCCCGTCAATTCTTTGTAATGTAACTACAGGTATTGCAGTTGGTATGGCATCATCTATTGCATCCTTTAATTTGAAGGAAATTTGCGATACAACCATCGCTTTAATGAAAAATCCTGACCATGATGTGTCTGATACATTGATTGCACCTGATTTTGTTGGTGGTGGATATGTTATTTATGACAAGGACGAGCTTGATAAAATCTATGATACAGGCAGAGGCTCTGTAAGAGTTAGAGCAAGATATACTTACGATAAAAAATATAACTGCATTGATATTACTCAAATACCTCCAACAACCACATCAGAGGCTGTTATCGACAAGGTAATTGAGCTTGTTAAATCAAATAAGATTAAGGAAATCAGCGACATTAGAGATGAAACAGACCTTTCAGGTCTTAAAATTACAATTGACCTTAAAAGAGGTATTGACCCGGATGCCTTTATGAATAAGCTTTATAAGCTGACACCGTTACAGGATACCTTCAGCTGTAACTTTAATGTTTTAATTAAAGGCAGACCTATGGTGCTTGGTGTAAAAAGTATTCTTTTTGAGTGGATTGATTTTAGACTTGAGTGCGTTAGAAGACGAATTACCTTTAATCTTGAAAAAAAGAGAAAGCAGCTCCATCTTCTTAAGGGACTTTCTAAAATACTGCTTGATATTGACAAGGCAATTAAAATTGTTCGTGAAACAGAAAGCGAGTCAGATGTTGTTCCAAATCTTATGATAGGCTTTGGTATTGACGAAACACAGGCTGAGTATGTAGCAGAGATTAAGCTGCGTCATTTGAACAGAGAATATATCCTTAAGAGAATTAAGGATATTGAACAACTTGAATCGGAAATTGCAAATCTTGAGGAAACTTTGTCAAGCAAAAATAAGATGAAGAAAATCATCATCAAGGAGCTGGAGGAGGTATCTAAAAAATACGATACAGGCAGGAAAAGTGAGGTAATTTATGATGTTACCGAGGAAAATGTAACAGAGGAAATCAAAATTCCGGATTATCCTGTAACACTGTTCCTTACAGAGCACGGATACCTTAAAAAGATTAAAACTGCAAACCTTCGTATGAGTGGCGAGCAAAAGCTTAAGGAGGGCGATAGGCTGCTTCCTGAAATTGAATGTTCAAATAAGGACGAGCTTTTGTTCTTTACAAATGCACATCAGGTTTATAAATCAAAGGCCGATGATTTTGCAGATACAAAGGCATCTGTTCTTGGCGAATATGTACCCGGAAAGCTTGAGATGGCAGAGGATGAGCAGGTAGTTTATATGGCTGTTTTAAGCGATTATGTTGGCTATATGATTTTTGTTTTTGATAACGGTAAGCTTGCAAAGGTTGATATTTCAGCCTATGCAACAAAAACAAATCGTAAGAAGCTAATCAATGCTTATTCAAATAAAGCAGGACTTGTTCAGGCACTATATATTAAAGAGGATACAGATATAGTAATTTGCTCATCAAGTGGCAGACATCTTCTTGTAAATACTGCCGGTATATTGCCGAAAACAACAAAGGATACTCAAGGTATTGCTGCAATGAAGCTTAAAAAGACCCATAAAATCACATCTGTTCATTTGTATAAGCAGGGTGAGTTTGAAAAAGAGTGGCGCTTTAGAGCAAAGAATTTGCCGGCTGCCGGTGCACTGTTAAGCGAAAATGATATTGCCGAGCAGATGACTTTTTAATTACTAAAAAAAGTTCTTGCAATATTTATAACCTTATGCTATAATTCATTAGTAAATTAAGTAAACGGAGGAATTAAAATGTCCTGGTATCATTATCTACTGGGTGCAATCCTTATTATTGCATCTATCATTATAACAATCGTAGTTCTTATGCAGGAGGGTCGTTCACAGAACCTCTCCGGTGCTATTGCAGGTGGTGCAGAAACCTTCCTTGGTAAATCAAAGGGAAGAACTATTGAGGCAAAGCTTGAAAAAATAACAAAATGGTTGATTGTTATCTTCTTTGCAGTTGTTCTTGTTGCATTTCTTATTTTCTTATTTATAGGCTAAGATTGAGAATTAACCTTGCTTTACGGCAAGGTTAATTTTTTTGGTACAGATTATGAATTATATTATTTTTGATTTAGAGTGGAATAATGCTTATAACTATAAAACTAAAAAGGGCATAAACGAAATTATTGAAATCGGTGCTGTTATTCTTAATGATAATTTAGAAATTACTGATACCTTTAAGCAGTTAATTAAGCCACGAATCAGCAAAAAATTAGGCAGTAGATTTAAAAATTTGACAAATATTACTAAAGAGGAAATTAACCAATTCGGCGTTGATTTTGACGATGCCTTTGCAGATTTTGAGCGTTGGTGCAGTAGGGGAGATAATATTTTTTTAAGCTGGTCAACAAGTGACCTTTACACCTTAATCGGTAATTTTGTAAGATTTAAAGGCTCTGCCGATATTCCGTTTATCAGGAAATATGTTGATTTGCAGAAATATTGTATGCAATTTATTGAGTGTACGGACTCAAATCAAATAAGCTTAAGTAATTATGCCAATATTATGAATATAGATTTATCCGATAAAAATTTGCACAGAGCACTTGAGGATTGCTTTGTTGAGGCATACTGCTTCAAAAAGGTTTTCGATAAGGAAAAGCTTAAGGGCTTTGTTAGTGAGTGCGACAAATCATTTTTTGAAAGAATGGTTTTCAAGCCTTATTTTCTATCTCCAAGTAACAAGGAGTTTGATGTAAGCAGTGTTGATTTGCATTGTCCGTTTTGTAAGAATAAAATTGAGCTAATTAAGGATTACGAGTATAACAACAACGCCTTTAAGTCTGCCGGTAAATGCAGTGCATGTGGTAAAAAGCTTTGGATTTTAATTAGAGCAAAAAAGACTTATGACGGCGTTTGTGTATCAAAAAGGATTACTCCAATAAATAAAAAGAGGGCCTGTCTCTTATACACATCTGACGCTGCCGACGAAGGCTTAGGTG
>CAMFYM010000054.1 GCA_946002045.1 uncultured Clostridia bacterium
ACACCTAAGCCTTCGTCGGCAGCGTCAGATGTGTATAAGAGACAGTAATATCACTGTATCCATCAATAAGAGCTATATCTTTCAGCTTGTTCAATTCAGTTTCGTTAATATAAAGAGGATAGCCAATTCGACTATATACACAATCATTTAAAATTTTTTCATCAACTTCGTATTTGCTGCTATCGCAATAATCACAATGCTCAATAACCTTATACCCATTTTCATTGGGTAATGCGTTAAGCCTTGTTGTCGGCGTTATTTGATATGCAAGAATTTCATTATGATTTTTTGTATATATTGGTCTAAAGTTTTCGTTACTGACTCCAAATTCAAGCATATATTCCATTAACTCTTGCTTAACAGCCATATCGTAATTTATATCGGTTTGAAAATAATCCTTTTTCTTTGGAATACTTGATTTTGGATACTCATAATTTCTAAACTGTGTTTTCTTTATATCGCAATGGGGGCAATCGCTTTTCCAAAAATCATTATACATATCATTGCAATAACAAAGCTTAACAAAGTTCAGTTGATATGCGACTGCTTTTGAGCAATCTCCCCAATTCTTTTCTGCAAAAGTTTTCATTTTTCACCTTTCGTATCGTTTGTAAATTACATCACTAATATATCATAATGCAAATATATCTTCAATATCAAGTTAGCGTGATACCAAAATAATGTAACGAAACACCCCTCATTATTGGATTGAGGGGTGTTTTGCTTTATCTGTTTTATTTACTGTAATGAATATTTACATTTGCAAGCTTGTCGTTATCCGAGTCAATTTTAATCTTTTGCCAATCGCTTTCGCTTGAATTATAGAAAATATCGGTTACCGTTTTCTCGGCAGTAAAATTATTTCTGCCTATTGCTTTAAGGGATTTTGGAAGAGTAATTTTATCAAGATTGCCGTAGCTGATAACACCTTCTCCAAGCTCGGTTATACCTTCTTCAATTATTATTTCATCAATATATGAATACATATATATCAAGGCTTGGTCATCATTATACATAACTTCAAGGAAGCCAATAAGATTATAAAACAACTGATCCTGCTGTTCTATTTTGCCCTCGCCTTCTACCGTTAGCTTTCCTGTTAAAAGATTTGCAGTACATTTTATATTTGTATTTGGAATAGTATCGCTGATTATTTCATTGTTCAGCTTAGTTTTTTCAAAGCCACTACACTTTGGTACACTTGCCAAATAGCTTATTGAGCATTTTTCAAGGTCAATATCAGTATCCTTTCTGATTTTAGCCCAGTCTTTTTCCGAACCACCGTAGTTTATTTTGTTAATATTGAAATATTTGAATACTGCCTCGGACGGATTGGAATACGGATTATTAAAATTATAAACACCTGCGATAGCTTTAGCCGTTTTCGGAATTGTTATTTCGGTTAGATTTTTATATGAACAAAAATCACCAACATCAAAAACCGTTACACCCTCAGTAATTACTATCTCTTTTACATCGTCACAACTGCAACCGTTTTCCTTAAATAGCGCTTCAACCTGAATGTTCCAATTTGACCAAGGCAGAACACCAACGCTGTTAATAGTCATAGTTCCTGTTGATTTATCAAAAACAACATATGAACCTGGGTAAACCTCTGCCGAGAACTCGTTTTGGGCAACACTGTTTTGAGTTGTTGAGTTTTTGCTGCCAGTCGTATCACCGGAGCTTTTGCCACAGGCACTTGTAAAAACAGTAATCACTAAAATCAAAGCAACACAAATTGAAGTAATAATAGTAGTTTTCTTTTTCATAGGCATATTCACTCCTTAAAATCAACTACATTATATCTTGAAAGCAAGACTTTGTAAATAGATAAATTGCTGCTTATCGGCAAAACGGAATTCGTCATACACAATGTTTGATATAATGTATATAATCTGTAAGATATTTCGTTAAGATTTACAACACCATTTCGCCCGAAATTGTGTAAATGACACCTAAATGACTCCCACTGAATTATATTACAAAAACTGACGCACTACTGTGCGTCAGTTTTTAAGAGGAGAAACATATAGAGCGATTGTTAATGATTGCTGTAGCAATTATTAACAATCACGCAATAAGCTTTATCTACATAATATTTGTTACATAACTAATTTTATCGTTAAGCAAAAACTTAACTCCATTTGTATTAACGGTACATAATACCTGCGATTTTGCAATGCTTTTCAACTTAAAATTAACATCAGGATAAACTCTTTTTCGGTCATTACAAATAACAGAGTATGTGGGCATTAGGCTTTTTGCCCAGTAAAATGAGGTTGAGCCTACATATCCGTGATGTCCAACCTTTAACAAATCGATTTTACCAACATTACTTGCAATTAGCTTTTCACCACCGTTTTTGTAGTTCATATCACCTGCAAGCAGAGCTTTGTATCCATTATATTCAACCAGAGTAACAACGCTATTGATGTTTTCTCCAAACTTAAACGGTGGCTTTTTATATTCCCCGTTAAAAAATGTAATTTTCATATCGCCAAATAAAAAAGACAGGCCGTCAAACCTTTCAATAATAGGAACATTTTTTGATTCCAAGGCATTTTTCATTTGCTGATAAACCTCAACATTATCCCATCTTTTTCGTTCCATTATAAAAATATTTTCTTCATAATAGGGCTTCAAGAAAGCTCTTTTTATTTTTACTTTTGGATGGTTAATTACAGTATCAAATCCACCAATATGGTCAGAATGGCAATGTGTTGCCAGAATAAAATCTAAAACGACCTCACCTTTGTTATTAACACAATTTTTCAGCAGGTAATCGCAAACCTCCTGCTCGTAGCCTTTTAGCTTAAGCCAAGGCTTATCAGCAGGATAATCTGTATCCTCGCCTGCGTCAATCATTGCAAAACGGTCATTGCTTTCAAGGATTATACAGTCACTGTGACCGGTATTTAAAAAATGAATTGCGTTACTCATAAAAATTACCATGGCCTTTCCGGCTACAAATGTTCATAAAAATTCCTAACACCATATTGTAGCTGGATAAGGCGTATAATGGGAATTGTATGATTTTTCAGACTATTTCCTTTTCAACATAGCACATAATATTTTCGTCATTTGAACAAATGGTTTTAGTTGCTAATCTTTTTAACTCCGGGCAGGCGTTGGAAACGGCGAAGCTTGTATCTGCTACCCTAAAGGCTGATATATCATTCCTGCTATCACCTATTACAATAACATTATTGATGTCGTTATTTGTAATATCACAAAGCTTTCTTAATCCAAATCCTTTGTTAACACCCTTGTTTGTTATTTCCAAATTGTTAGACATAGATGATGTTACTTCAATATCAACAAGCTCAGAAAGAAGGCGTTTCTCGCACTCCATTCTCTCGCTTTCATATTTGAAAAAAATATCAAACATTTCGATTTTAAAATCATCATCATATAAAATCAATTCAATATTCTCAATAGCTTTTCGAGTTTCCTTCATAACAGGAATATAATTTTTATCAATATTATAAAACTCAAAGGATTCGCAATTAAATTCCGAATTATTCACAAATGGAATTCCGTTTGCATATAACTCTGCAAAACAGGTATAGGACTTTAATAGATTATAAATTCTAATAGCTGTGTCCTTTGCGATTGGTGAGCAGCTTTTTATTCCGGTTATTCGCTGATTTATTCCTGCACCGTTTGAATAAACAAAATATTCAATGCTATCACAGCTGCGTACCTCAAAGGGAATTTCATAAAAAGTTCGACCTGTTAAAATTGCCGTTTTTATACCATTATCAGACAATCTTTTTATTGCGCATATGTTTTCTTCACTTATGGTGGAGTTACTGCTTAAAAGAGTTCCATCTAAATCAACTGCTATAATTCTTTTTTTCATTTCTTTTTTCTTTATTTGAATAATATATCGTTCAATAGGATAGGTCCAGATTGTAGGAATGTTAATAATAATGAATTTTGAAGCTATTTCTACAATTGGAGTATTTATATTTCTTTCTAAAATAAACGAACCAAAAACACTGCCAATGTATGAGCTAACTAAAATATTGAACACTGCCAGTAAAAAATATAAAAGAGAGCTGTATGCAGGATTGATATTTGAATGAAAGGTTATTTTCCTATTTATCAAATATGCTGCAATATATCCGATTGAGGTAGATAGCACATAAGAGAACAGATACCCTTTATATTTTATTCCAAGCAAAGACAATAACGCATTATTGGGTAGGGCAATATCATTGAATTTTTCAAATACAACATAAATAAAAAATAAATATGAAGCTACATCAAGTATTGAGGTTACCAGTACTGATATATTAAATTTTACAAATTTCCATATTTCAGGATGATTAACTTTTAATTTGGTCATTTTCTCTTTTTTTTCTGTGAATAACAAATCTGTTTAAGGGGTATGTCCAAATAGTTGGAACGGTCATAACAATAATCTTCATAATCATTTCAACAATAACATTATCCCATCCGTTGTTTTTTACCCATGTTCCAAGGAATGCACCAAACCAAGTATTAAACATTATAGTACATACTACCATAATGGCATAAATTATTGTTGATAAAACAGGATTGGCATCAGCTTTAAATGTTAACTTTCTGTTCATTATGTAAGCTGCTGCATAACCGATTATTGCAGATATACAGTATGAATACATATACCCTTTATATTCAATTCCCAAAAAGCTTAATATTGCATTATCAGTAACAGGTACCTCGTTTAAAGATTTAAAAACCAAGTATTGAAGGAACAGAAATACTCCAAGCTCTAAAACAGAGGTACTTGCGCCTGTGAATGAAAATTTAATGAATTTCCAAATTTCCGAGTGCTTTTCAGTAAAGGCTAATAACTTATTTTTCATTGTTTTTTCCTCTCTACAATGGTTGCAATAGTTATTGCAAACATAATAATTACAGCAATGATTGAAAAGGTGCATAGAGTATATCCGGCAAAGCTTGTTGTGCCAAGTCTTCCTGAATTTGATTTTACAAGAATTAAGCCAATTAAGAATATAATTGACGATATTATAAATGTGATAACATTTATTTTCGTGTTCATCTATATCACCTCATTCAGAGGATATAACAAAAAAATAAAGAACTGATTTGTTTTATGTCAAATTTATGTAAAATAAATAGATTTGATGGGTATAAATCTAACGCTCAGATTGTATCACCTAAAGCTGAGTGAAATCAGCAATAATATTTATTTTTAAAAAGGGTCTTCTCAAAATCGGTCAATGGGATTAAAATAGGATTGACCGAATCGGTTAACGGAGGCTACCCTATGAACGAAAGATTCTTTTCCCTGCCCACAGAAAAGCAGCAGGCAATCATAAACGCCGGCTATCGGGTGTTTTCACAAAACTCCTATAAAAACAGCCCTATGAGAGAGATAGCAGAGGCAGCCGGCATCAGCAAATCACTGCTTTTTCATTACTTTCATAACAAAAAAGAGCTGTATATGTTTTGTGGGACAAATGTGCAGAAATTACTATTGAATATTTGACAAAATACGACTGCTACGGACAGAAAGATTTGTTTGAAAGTATGGAAAAAGGTATGCAGGCAAAGATGGAAATTATCCGTCTATATCCTGATATGGCAAGCTTTACCATTAAAGCCTTTTACGAAAATGACGCAGAAATATCAATGGACGTTCAGGAAAGCTATCGTAAATACTTTAATATGAAAGCTGATAAGACGCTGCTAAACATAAATCCAAAGCAGTTTATTCCGGGACTTGATATTGAAATGATGTATCGTGAAATGTATTTGGCTTCTGAAGGATACATTTGGGAAATGGTTCAGCGTGGCAATGTTGATACAGGCAGAATGGAAAAGGATTTCACCAAGCTGATTGCATTTTGGAAGAGTATATATCTTAGAAAGGAGTGAGGGAAAATGGAAATTATTAAAACTACAAAGCTTACAAAATACTATGGTAAGGCAAGAGGTATTATTGACCTTGACCTAACTGTGTCACAAGGGGAGTTTTTCGGCTTTATCGGTCCAAACGGAGCAGGGAAATCCACCACAATAAGAACATTGCTGGGGCTTATTGCCCCAACCTCCGGCAGTGCAACAATATTCGGAAAAGATGTTACACAGGAAAAGAAGGCAATATTGCAGAATATCGGCTATCTGCCCTCGGAAACATCGTTTTACCAAGGAATGAAGGTAAGGGATGTGTTGAAATTCTCTGCAGATTTGCGAAAAAAGGATTGTATGGCAGAATCAAATATACTCTGTGAGCGATTACAGCTTGATACATCCCGAAGGATAGATGATTTATCCTTTGGAAACAGAAAAAAGGTTGCCATTGTTTGTGCTTTACAGCATAGACCGGACCTGCTGGTGCTGGACGAGCCTACCGGTGGACTGGATCCATTGATGCAAAAAGAGTTTTTTGATATTCTCAGGGATAGAAATAAAGAGGGTACAACGATTCTTTTATCAAGTCATATTCTATCTGAAATTCAGCGCAACTGTACTCGTGCTGCTATTATTCGTGATGGCAGTATAATAGCGTGCAACAGTGTTGATGTACTGTCAAAAACAAATGCAAAACGCATTACTGTTCACGGTAGTGTTGACTTAGATAATCTTAACGGTGTTAAAGATAAAAAATGTTCAGAAGATTCCGTCAGCTTTCTTTACAACGGTGATATGGACAGCTTGCTTTGCACCTTGTCAACGGGACAGGTGAATGACCTGACGATTACGGAGCCTGACCTTGAAGAAGTATTCCTGCATTATTATGAAAAGGACGGTGAAACGGTATGACTCTTGTAAAGCACGAATTAAAGCAAGGCAAAATATCATTCATTATTTGGACTGCTTCTATCGGATTTCTGCTTGCAACCTGCATTTTTCTGTTTCCTGAAATGAAGGGGCAGATGGACGGCGTAAGCGATATGTTTGCCTCAATGGGTTCCTTTACCGATGCATTCGGTATGGACCGTTTGAATTTCGGAACACTGATAGGCTTTTATGCCGTTGAGTGTGGCAATATTTTGGGACTGGGTGGTGCATTTTATGCATCTCTTTGTGCAATAGGAATTCTCAGCAAGGAAGAAAAAGACAAAACGGCAGAATTTTTGCTTACTCATCCTGTGAGTCGTAAAAGAATTGTTACTGAAAAACTGATTGCCGTATTTATTCAAATTACAGCAATGAATATAATTATTTATGCTCTTGCTGTTTGCTCAATAGCCGTTGTAGGTGAGGCTGTTCCTTGGAAAGAAATCAATCTGTTGCATTTCGCCTATTATATGCTCCAGCTTGAGTTGGCAGGCATTTCCTTTGGCATTTCGTCTTTTTTTCGCAAAGGCAGTGTAGGTATAGGACTTGGAATTGCCGTAATGATGTATTTTTTGAACCTGATTGCAAATATTGCCCAGGTTGCAGATTTTCTAAAATACATAACACCCTTTGGATATTGCGAGGGTGCCGATATAGTATCAAATGGCAGCTTAGATATTTCTTTAGTTATTATCGGTGCAGTAATAGGAATTATAGGAATTATAATTGCCTATCTAAAATATACAAAAAAGGATATATGTTAGTAAAAAACAGGCTCAAGGATTTTTTTCCTTGAGCCTGTGCTTTTTGTAGTTTATTCTGCCTTCCATCTTTTTAGGGTGGGGAACAGCTCGGTGCAAAGCTTGCGCATTTCGTCGATGGTCATGCCTGCCTGTTCTCCAAATTGGGAGCACATATCAATATACTCCTCCATTGACACCTTGTGGATAAATTCGCCGTCGGTATAGCAATATTTGCAATAATCATTATTTATGCTACCGTCCTTGTTTGTGCCAAACAGGTCGTTAGACTCTATTGGCATACCACAGCTTTGACAAATTTTGTTGTTCATATTTGCCTCCTTAATTGTTATTTGCATTTGCCTTTTCAATAGTTACATTTCCACTAACAGATTCAATTTCAATTTGCGTATATCCGTCACCATAACGGTTTGTGTTGCCGAAATCCTTTGTGTCAACAGAGCCGGAAATACTGTCTTTTGACACGGAATATCCTGTAATATCACTTGGTAAAGCAAGTGTAATATTACCACTGACTGTATCAAGCTCTATGCTCTGTGGCTGAGACGCAAAGGAGATTACAGGATTACCACTAACGGAATCTAATTCAAATCCAAGAGTATTAAGGTTTTTGACATTAACATCTGCCGATACAACATCTATCGAGAACACATCTGTTTTAAAGCCCTTTGGTATTTTTACTGTTAAATCCTTTTTTAACTTTTTGGACAGTCCGGTGGAGGAGTGATTTGAAAATTCGTCAATATAGAGTATTTTATTTTCCACCTTATAGGACATAGGATTTTTACTGCTTGATGATGATTCCTCAATATAAATGGTGTCGCCGTCATAGTATTCAACATCAACATTTCCGTTAACCCAGTCAATTTTTATGGACTGAACATCTGTGGTTTCAATATTAAACGGTCCCTGAACATAGCTTTCAGTGTTTTTTGTATCATCAAAAATTCCGTGAACATTGATGCTGCCACCACTTAACCAAGAAAATGTGCAAACAATAGCTATTATCGCAACAACAGCAGCACATATAATAGCTGTGATGATTATTGCA
>CAMFYM010000055.1 GCA_946002045.1 uncultured Clostridia bacterium
TAAGCCTTCGTCGGCAGCGTCAGATGTGTATAAGAGACAGCATTTAGGTTATTTATATAGTGGACCGTATGTTGCACAAGCACGGAAGTCTGCTGACTGTGTATCGTCTGTGCCGAATGCTGACCAAGCGTGTGGACGGAAGATGCTACCACTATCAACATTATGCATATTAACAGGAATACGAAGCATTGATGCAAGAGTAATAAGGTCGGCACCAACATGGCCGTAAACTGTTACACCGTGATTTGCTCCCCAATTAGCCATAACGCTATATACATCCTTAAATGCACCCTCGCCTGTAAGTCTTGGTACAAACCATGTTGTTGGCCAAGAAGCATCTGTTCTCTTGTCTATAACAGTATGAATTTCGTCAGGAAGGTTAACTGTATATCCCTCTGCAATCTGCATTACAGGACCGATACCGTCAACAATGTTAACACGCAGCATTGTAACAGGCATCTGTGCGCTGCAACGGAAATGGCTTGAGAATCCACCACCACGGAAGTATTCATAGTTAGCTCTGCACCAATCTGTTGCATCAAGGCAAGCCTTAATATCATCCTGTGTCATTTCCCAGAAAGGCTTCATACAGCCTTCGCCGTCAGCATTTTTTGATGCGCCACAGCCGTCAAGTGCTGTTGCACCTGAATTGATAAGGTGAATAAATCCATCCTTTGCAACACCCTGTGGACGAACACCTGTTACTCTTTCACAAGCGTCAGGACTCCAATATGTACGAACATCGTGGAAGCAAGGTGCTGAGTGAGAAACAAGAGTGCCAAGCATCATTGCAACACCGTTGAGTGTGTCATTTTCTGTTGCAAAAGGAGTTGGCATTTTCTTGCCGTTCCAGTCAAAGGTTGATGCCATAATAGCCTCTGTAAAGTCTGCGTTTGGCAACCAGTCTGTCCAGTTACGCTGACCCTGGAAGCCACCTGCTACTGCGTTTTTACCGAGTGCCTCCTCGTGCCAGCCCATTTCGTCAAGCTTTTTGTTGCCGTAAAGAATGTCACGCATAATCATGGTCATCTTTGTAACAAATTCCCAATCCTTGTCAGCAGGAACAACCTTTGATTTTGTGATAATTTCAGGAAGCTCCTTACCTGCGTTAAGGTCAAAGCCCTCCTTACAATTCTCTTTAACCCACTTTAATGCAACTTCGTACTCATCGTGGTCATAAATTTCAAGAGTTATACGACGAACAATCTCGGTCATATCAACCCACTCAGGACGAATACCGAAATATTTTTGGAACATATCTGCATCACAGTATGAGCCTGCAATACCCATTGCTACGCCACCAAGGTTAACATATGACTTGTTCTTCATCCAGCCAACAGCAACAGCTGCCTTTGCAAAGCGCAAAATCTTTTCTGCAACATCGGCAGGAACAGATGTGTCTGTCATATCCTGAACATCGTGACCGTAAATTGAGAAAGCAGGAAGTCCCTTTTGAGCAAATGCAGCCATTACTGCTGCAAGATAAACTGCACCGGGACGCTCTGTGCCGTTAAAGCCCCAAACAGCCTTAATTGTGTTAGGGTCCATATCAAATGTTTCAGAGCCATAGCACCAGCATGGTGTAACAGAAAGAGTTGCTACTACATTTTCACCTGCAAATTGCTCTGCACATTTTGCAGCCTCAGCACCACCACCGATAGTTGTGTTGCTGATTACACACTGAACAGGTGTTCCGTCGGGATATTTAAGGTTAGTCTCGATAAGCTCCTTAGCAGCCTGAGCCATACCCATTGTCTGCTTTTCAAGGCTTTCTCTAACACCACCCCAACGACCGTCGATAGTCGGTCTAATACCGATTTTTGGATAATTCATAATCTTTACCTTCCTTATACATTATTTGATTACTGCACTGCTGTGCAAAATTTTTTAAATGCATTTTTCCACACATCAACATCCTGTGGTGAATATTCCTTAACACTTTCCTGCTCCTTGATGATAGCTCTGCCCTCATCAATATCCTTAATGTCACCAAGAGCAATCAACTGAAGTATTATATTGCCTAAAGCAGTTGCCTCTGTTGGACCTGCCACAACAGGAATACCAAGACTGTTTGCTGTCATTTGGCAAAGGAAGCCATCCTTTGTACCACCACCTAAAAGATGAAGAACATCAAAAGCCTTGCCTGTATTCTCCTTGATTTGCTCAATGGCAAATTTGTATTTCATTGCAAGACTTTCATAAATACAGCGCACTAATGCACCGTCTGTTTCAGGCACAGGCTGATTGGTGTTTTTGCAATAATTACGGATTTTTTCAGGCATTGAGCCCGGAGTAGCAAATTCAGCATAATCAGGGTCAATAAAGCAGGTAAAGGGCTTTTCTGCCCTTGCAAGCTGCTCCATATCGTTAAAGGAATACTCCTTACCCTGCGCTCTGAAATTCCTGCGAATTTCCTGAATAAGCCAAAGTCCACTGATATTTTTAAGATAATTCACCTTGCCGTTGGCGCCAAGCTCGTTTGAAAGCTGGTCGTTCATACTTTTTTCTGTAAGAACGGCATTATCGCACTCACAACCGATAAGTGACCATGTGCCACAGGAAAGAAAGGCTGAGCATTTGCTGCTGTCACTTGGCATTGCTGCCACAGCACACTGAGTATCGTGACCTGCCACCTTAACAACCTTTATTCCGTTGTATTCGCCCACAACAGTGGCACTGTCCACAAGTTCCTGCAAAATATCTGTATCCATACCGGAAAGCCTTGCAACCTCTAAATCCCAACCGTTATTGTTAAAGCTATACATCTGTGATGTTGAAGCAATAGTTTTCTCTGCAGATTTATTGCCACAAAGAGCCCAAGCAAAAAGGTCAGGCATAAACAAAAGTGTTTTTGCTTCTTTTTTTACCTCGGCAGTTAATTGGAACAAGGTGTTGATAGGCATAATTTGATTGCCTGTTGATTTGTATAAATCAATGGCAGATATTTTTTCAAATATCCTTTCAGGCATACCCTCTGTGCGAGTATCACGGTAATTGGTGGGCTGACCCATAAGCTCGTCATTTTCGTCAAGGAGACCGTAGTCAACACCCCAAGTATCAAATGCAAGGGCATCTGCTCCACCACTCATCTCAATGGCCTTTTTAACCTCACCTAAAAGATAAGGAAAATCCCAGCAAAGTCGTCCGTCCTCCTGAACAATAACATTGTCAAATCTGTGGACCTCGTGATATTTTAATTCTTTTCCGTCAAACTCTGCCTTAATTGCTCTGCCTGTTGAAGCACCGAAGTCGAATGCAAGAACTGTACTCACGGTGTAACAACTCCCTTCTTAAGCAGAACATTTGCATAAATTGCAGTTTCGCCTGTGGCAATAATGAGATAAGCATCCTTTGCTCTTTCATAAAAAGCAAATCTCTCTGTCATTTCAATATCGTGATGAGCAGGCTCATACTTATTGAGTATCTCGTCGTACTCCTTCCAAATAATAGGAGTAGGACAGGTATCTCCCTTAACAACCTCCATAAGTGCCACCGGCTTTTCTGAATATGTATCAAGTGGAATAAGCTGAAGAACAGCGTCCAAAATCTCTGCTGTGCCGTGACCGTCTGCACGAATAACTACTGAATTTTTACCAACGCTTTCACAAGGGAAGTTGCCGTCGGCAATAACAAGCTCGTCACCGTGACCCATTTCGCAAAGAGCCTTTAAAAGCTCAGGTGAAATAAGAGGAGAAATTCCTTTTAACATAATCAGTCCTCCTTTGCATGAAGCATTGGGTCATCAGGATTAAAGGTTTTATATCCGGGATGTCTGCCTGTTACACCGTAATATCCTCTAAGGTCAATAAGCTTTTGGATGTTTTCACGGCTAATGTCGTGGCTACCGCCCAAAATAACTGCGTTAATTGTAATTTTTGCCCAAAGCTCAAGGCTTTCCATTCTGTAAAAAGCAGTTACAACATCACAGCCTACTGCAAGCGCACCGTGATTTTCAAGAAGCATAACATCGTGCTCATCAAGATACGGCTCAATGGCATCGGGAACCTCTGTTGTGGAAGGAGTACCGTATGGAGTAAGAGGAACTGCACCGATAACAGCCACATCCTCAATCATATTATACATATCCATAGCCTTGTGTGCCACAGCAAAGCCTGTTGCTCCGGGTGGATGTGCGTGAATAACGCTCATTACATCGTCACGCTTATCATAGCAACGAAGGTGCATTTTAATCTCGCTTGAAGGGCGAAGTCCCTCTGCTGCTTCAAGCACATTACCTTTGCTGTCAATACGAATAAGCTTTTCCGGAGTAATGAAGGACTTGCTCATGCCGGTAGGTGTAGCAAGAATTGTGCCGTCATCAAGCTTGACACTAACATTACCGTCATTTGCAGCAACCCAACCAAGCTGCCACATCTTATGACATATGTCACAAATCAATTCTTTTTGTTCTTCAATATTGCTCATAACTCTCTCCTTTAAACAATATAAAATTATACAAATATATTATACAATGTATTTTCAAATTTTTCCACTATTATTTTTAATATGTGCAAAATAAAAAACACGATAGAAGTATCAATTATACCTCTATCGTGTGTAGTGAATAATATTTAACCGTTAAACATTGATTTCAACATCAATGCCAAGAAGATCCTTTTCCTTTTCAAGAATAGGAGCAACGGTTTCCTTAAGGAAATCTGCTGTTTGCTGTGGTGCTCTGCCTACAAAGTTAGACGGCTTAAGAATTGCCAAAATCTCCTCCTTTGTAGTCATAAATGCAGGGTCGGCAGCAATACGGTCAACTAAATCGTTTTTGCCACCCTCAACCTTAACAACAGCACCTGCTGCCATTGAATGTTGACGAATTTTCTCGTGAAGCTCCTGTCTGTCGCCACCCTTTTTAACGGCATCCATCATAATATTTTCTGTTGCCATAAAGGGAAGCTCGCTCATAAGTCTTGCTTCAATAACCTTTGGATAAACAACAAGTCCTGATGTTATATTGATATACAAATCAAGAATACCGTCTGTTGCCAAAAACGCCTCTGCAACTGAAACTCGCTTATTAGCAGAGTCATCAAGTGTTCTTTCAAACCACTGTGCAGATGCAGTCCAAGCAGGATTAAGTGCGTCAATCATAACATAACGGGAAAGAGATGCAATTCGCTCACTTCTCATTGGATTGCGCTTGTACGCCATTGCTGATGAGCCTATTTGATTTTTTTCAAAGGGCTCCTCAATCTCCTTAAGATTTTGAAGAAGTCTTAAGTCGTTAGAGAATTTGCAGCAGGATTGAGCAATAAGTCCAAGACAATTACAAACGATTGTGTCAAGCTTTCTTGCATATGTTTGTCCACTGACAGGGAAGCAGGACTTAAAGCCCATTTTTTCTGCAATCTTTTTGTCAAGCTCCTTGCACTTATCGTGGTCGCCGTCAAACAGCTCAAGGAATGATGCCTGTGTGCCTGTTGTTCCCTTTGAGCCTAAAAGCATAAGAGAATCAATAACATGGCAAATTTCCTCATAATCCATTACCAAATCCATTAACCAGAGTGTTGCTCGCTTGCCCACTGTTGTTGGCTGTGCCGGCTGGAAATGAGTAAACCCAAGACAAGGCATATCCTTGTATTCATCTGCAAATTTTGCAACAGATGCAATAGCGTTAACAAGCTTTTTCTTGATAAGGAGCAACGCCTCACGCATTGTTATTACATCTGTGTTATCGCCCACATAGCAGCTTGTTGCACCAAGATGAATTATCGGTCTTGCATTAGGGCACTGCTCACCATAGGCGTGAACATGGCTCATTACATCGTGACGGAATTTCTTTTCGTACTCCTGTGCAACCTCGTAATTTATGTTGTCGGCATTAGCCTTAAGCTCATCAATCTGCTCCTGTGTTACATTAAGACCCAGCTCGTTTTCTGCTTCAGCAAGGGCAATCCAAAGCTTTCTCCATGTTTTGAATTTAAAATCGGGAGAATAGATATATTGCATTTCCTTTGAAGCGTAACGGGCATTAAAGGGTGAATTATAAGTATTATTAGGCATTAGTCAAGACCTACTCTCTTCATCATTTCTGCATATGCATCTTCTACGCCACCCATATCTCTACGGAAACGGTCCTTATCAAGCTTCTCGTGAGTTTCAATATCCCAGAAGCGACAGGTGTCAGGACTGATTTCGTCAGCAAGAACGATTGTGCCGTCGCTTGTTTTACCGAACTCAAGCTTAAAGTCGATAAGCTCAACACCGATTGAAGCAAAATACTCCTTCAATACATCGTTGACTGTAAATGCCATTTTCTTGATTGTGTCAACCTCCTCCTGTGTAGCAAATCCACAGGATACTGCGTGGTAGCCGTTGATGAGTGGATCGCCCAAATCATCATCCTTATATGAGAATTCGATTGAAGGACAAACAAAGTCCATACCCTCTTCAAGTCCAAGTCTTTTACAGATTGAACCTGCTGCACGGTTACGGATAATTACCTCAAGAGGAACGATTGTAACCTTTTTTACAGCAGTTTCTCTGTCGGAAAGCTCCTCAACAAAGTGAGTAGGAACACCTTTTTTTTCAAGAATTTGCATAAGGTAATTTGACATTTTGTTGTTAACAACACCCTTGCCGACGATTGTACCTTTTTTAAGTCCGTTAAACGCAGTAGCGTCGTCCTTGTAATCAACAATTACGATGTCGGGGTCTTCTGTTGCCCAAACCTTTTTTGCCTTACCCTCATAGAGCTGTTCTTTTTTCTCCATAGTTTATTCTCCTTTTAGCCTATTTGATTATTTTTTATAAACATTCTTAATTCTTTCGATTGCCTCAACAGTTTTTTCGGCACTGCCGAAAGAGGTTAAACGGAAGTAACCCTCACCGGCAGGACCAAAGCCTGAGCCCGGTGTACCAACGACCTGGCACTTGTCCAGAAGCTCATCAAAGAATTCCCAAGAGGTGTATCCCTCAGGTACTCTGAGCCATACATACGGAGAGTTAACTCCACCGTAGCACTCAAAGCCTGCGTCGCAAAGACCGTCATAAATAACTCTTGCATTTTTTTGATAATAAGCAAGTGTGTCCTTAATCTGCTTTTGACCCTCTTCTGTGTAAATAGCCTCTGCTGCTCTTTGTGTAATGTATGAAACACCGTTGAACTTTGTAGCCTGGCGTCTTGCCCACATAGGATTAAGACTTACGCCGTCAAACTTTAAATCCTTTGGTACAACTGTGTAGCCACAGCGCATACCTGTAAAGCCTGCTGTTTTTGAGAATGAACGAAGCTCGATAGCACAGGTCTTTGCACCCTCGATTTCATAAATTGACTTTGGAATATCGTCCTCAACAACAAATGCTTCATAAGCAGAGTCAAACAAAATAAGTGAATTATGCTCGTTGGCAAAATCAACCCATTTCTTGAGCTGTTCTCTTGTTGCAACCATACCTGTTGGATTATTAGGGAAGCAAAGATAAATTACATCGGGAATTTCAGTCGGAATATCGGGAGTGAAGTTATTTTCTGCCGTGCAAGGCATATAGATAATGTTTGACCATAATCCGTCCTCGGTCTTCTCTCCACTTCTGCCTGCCATAACATTTGTATCAACATAAACAGGATATACCGGGTCGCAAATTGCAACCTTGTTGTCAACAGAAAAGATGTCGCCGATATTACCACAGTCTGACTTTGCACCGTCGGAAAGGAAAATCTCGTCCTTTGCAATATCAATTCCTCTGTCTGCGTAATCGTGCTTTTGGATAGCCTCTAAAATGAAGTCATAGCCGTACTCCGGTGGATAACCTCTAAAGGTATCCTCGTTTGCCATTTCGTCAACTGCCTTGTGCATTGCATCAATAACAACAGGAACAAGAGGCTTTGTAACATCGCCGATTGAAAGACGGATAACATCTGCTTCGGGATGTGCTGCCTGATATTCTCTCTGCTTCTTTGCAACAGTTGAGAAAAGATAGCTTGACTCAATTTTCAAAAAATTCTCGTTAATCTTCATATATTTAAACCTCCATAAATTTGCTAAACTAAATCTGTTTCACCTGTGAAGGAATATGATGCAGGACCGGTCATTACAACGCTGTCTGCCTCGTTTCCACTCCAGTGAATTTTTAAATCGCCACCTAAAAGGTGAACTGTTACATCATTATCAACATAGCCGTTGAGAATTGCAGCCACAACGGTTGCGCAGGTGCCTGTACCACAAGCAAGTGTTTCGCCTGTGCCACGCTCATAGACACGCATTTCAATATTATTTCTGTCGATTACTCTTGCAAATTCGGCATTAACTCTGTTAGGGAAAACATCTGTATTTTTCTCAAACAGTGCGCCGTAATAATTCAAATCAAAATCCCTTGGGCTTTCGTCAATAAACATTACTGCGTGAGGATTGCCCATTGATACACAGGTCATGGAAAACTCCCTGTCGCCAACAGTAATTTTTTCAGCAACAACAATATCGCTGTCGCTGTTAACAGGTACATCGCAGGATTTAAGAATAGGTGCGCCCATATCAACCCTTACGCTGTCAACCT
>CAMFYM010000056.1 GCA_946002045.1 uncultured Clostridia bacterium
TTATAATATAGTCAGTGATTTCTTTAAACGAATGTAAATTATTGGCACACTTTCTTGGAGTTGTGTATGGAAAAAATCACAGGTAAAAGTAACGATTTAATTAAGAGCGTAAAAAAACTGTTTTCATCTTCAAAGCAACGCCGTGAGCAAGGTCTGTTTGTGCTTGAGGGTGCAAGACTTGTTTTTGACGTTCTTAATTCTTTTTATGAGGTAAAATATTTTTTAATTACCGAAAGCGCATATGATAAATATAAACCACAATCTGATAAAATTATAGCAATCAGCAGTCAGTCTTATTTTATAACAGATGACCTGTCAGCAAAAATAAGCGAAACTCAAAGCTCACAGGGCGTGTATGCTGTTTGTAAAATGAAGTCGGACCTTGATTTTGAAATAAAAACCGACAGCAAGGTCATAGCCCTCGATAATGTTCAGGACCCCGGTAATTTGGGTACAATAGTTCGTACTGCCGAGGCACTCGGTATAGACTCGATTATAGTTGGTGGTGGGTGTGACATATATAACCCAAAGGTTTTAAGGGCATCTATGGGCTCAATGCTCCGTACAAATCTTATAAAAACAGATTGCCTGCCGGATTATCTTTTAATGCTTAAATCAAAGGGCTGTATGATTTACGGCACATCGCCGTCATCGGACGCTGTACCCATTACGAACATTGATTTTTCAAAGGGTGGCGTGTGTGTTATCGGCAACGAGGCAAACGGCATCAGTGACGATATTTCCGATATTTGCCATAGCCTTGTAACAATCCCTATGCTGGGCAAGGCAGAGAGCCTTAATGCTTCCTGCGCAGCTTCAATAACAATGTGGGAGATGCTGCGATGAGTGAGAATTTGCGTTATTGGCTTTGGCTGCAAAGAGCACTTGGCGAGGGTGCTCATATAAACAAAATAATCAGTGATTTCGGCTCTGTTGATAATTTGTATAACTCAAATATTATCGAGTGGCGTATGAGCAGTGCGCTTACATCAAAGCAAATTAACAAGCTTGAACAAACAGATATTAACACAGTGGATGAAATAATATATACCTGTGAGGAAAACGGCTGGAGTATAATCGACTTTGACGATATAAGGTATCCACAAAGGCTGAGAGAAATATGCAATCCTCCCTGTGTGCTATATGTTGACGGTCAACTTCCCGATATTGACAATTTGGCTGTTATCGGGATTGTAGGAACCCGTAAGGCAGGTGACTATGCCATAAAGGTTGCTCATATTATGAGTAGAGGAATAACCGAGTGTGGCGCATTGGTAGTCAGTGGTGGTGCCTTAGGTGTAGATACTGCTGCTCATAAGGGTGCTCTTACAGACGGTGGAAAAACAGTTGCCGTTCTTGGATGTGGACTTGGAACAAGCTATCTTAATGAGAATAAATCATTAAGAGATGTTATTAGGAATAACGGTGCATTAGTTACAGAATACCCACCGTTTACAAGGGCAAGCAGGACTACATTTCCACTTCGTAACAGAATTATCAGTGGCTTGTCTGTGGGCGTGTTGGTTGTTGAGGCAGGAGTTAAAAGTGGTAGCCTTATTACTGCCAACTTTGCCCTTGAGCAGGGCAGAGATGTGTTTGCCGTTCCTTCATCAATTTTGTCGGTAGATTATGCCGGCACTAATAAGCTGATTGAGGACGGAGCAATCGTTGCAACTAATCCTCTTCAAATTGTTTCAACATACAGTGAAAGGTTTTCAACCATTGATGTATCAAAGGCTCGTAGAGTAGAGGAGCTTTTAACAGACTCCACCCACCTCAGTGCAAATGTTACTCCCACAAAAGACAATTTAGCCTTTGAGAATATGGAGGAAAGCAGAGCACAAAGAGCAGAGCATCAAAAGCAGATGTTAAGTTTAACAGGCGATTTAAGAATTGTTTACAATGCTTTAGATGAAAGCTTTAATCATATTGATGCTGTTATTGAAAAATCCGGACTGACAGGTCAAAGGGTGATTGCTGCAATTACCCAGCTTGAGATAATGGGGCTTGCAGAAAGCGCCTCCGGTAAACGATATAAACTATCCTGAAAGGAATTAAAATATGTCAAAATTAGTTATAGTTGAGTCACCTGCAAAGGCAAAAAATATTAAAGGCTATCTTGGTAAGGATTACGATGTTGTGGCTTCTATGGGTCATGTAAGGGACCTTCCTGCTGCAAGACTTAGCGTAGATATTGCCAATGATTTTGAACCTAAATATGCTGTTATCAAAGGCAAGGAGAACTTCGTTAAGGATCTTAAGAAAAAGGCAGATGCAGCAGATTATGTTTATCTTGCAACAGACCCTGACCGTGAGGGAGAGGCAATATCTTGGCATTTAGCAACACTTTTAGACCTTGATATGAATGAAAAAAATCGTGTAACCTTTAACGAGATTACAAAAAACGGTGTTAAAAACGGAATGGCAAATCCAAGAAAAATAGATATAGATTTTGTTAACGCTCAGCAGGCAAGACGAATTCTTGACCGTCTTATCGGCTATAAGCTTTCACCGTTTATTTCACAAAAAATTCGCAGAGGCCTATCAGCAGGTCGAGTACAGTCTGTTGCATTAAGACTTGTTGTTGACCGAGAGGAAGAAATCAGGGCATTTAATCCTGAGGAATACTGGTCTATTGATGCAAAATTCACTAATCCTCCACAAAGAAAAACATTTTCAGCAGCCCTTTATGGCACAAAGGATGAAAAACTGAAGATTGAGAATAAGGAGCAAAGCGACAAAATTCTTTCGGCACTTGACGGCGCAGACTATGTTGTTACTGCCGTTAAAAAGGGTAGCAGAAAGAAGAATCCGACTCCTCCGTTTACAACCTCCACATTACAGCAGGAGGCTTCTCGCAGACTTTCATTTCAGGCAAAGCGCACAATGAAGGCTGCACAGGAGCTTTATGAGGGTGTTGACGCCGGCAATCTTGGTACTGTAGGTCTTATCACCTATATGAGAACAGACTCCCTTCGTATTTCCGACGAGGCACGAGCAGCAGGTAATGAGTATATCAGAACAACCTATGGCGAAAAGTACCTGCCTAAATCACCAAGAATTTATAAATCAAAAAGCAATATTCAGGATGGTCACGAAGCAATCAGACCCACAATGCCAAAGGTTAATCCTGAGCAGGTTAAGCCTTATTTGTCATCAGATCAATATAAGGTTTACAAGCTTATTTGGGAAAGATTTATCGCTTCTCTTATGGAGGCTTGCCTGCAGGAAACCATGAAGATAGAAATTACGGCAGGCGATTATATCTTCAATGCCACAGGATATACTGTAAAGTTTGACGGCTTTACAGCCTTGTATGAGGAAAAGACCGACGATGATAAAAATGACGAGGCATCTCCTCTTCCTGATATGGCAGTGGGCGATGTGCTTAAGCTTAAGAGCATTTTAGGTAATCAGCATTTCACCCAACCTCCTGCAAGATATACTGAAGCATCACTTACAAAGGCACTGGAGGAAAACGGTGTAGGTCGTCCGTCAACATATGTTACTATCACATCGACTATTATAAACCGTGAATATGTAAAGCGTGACGGCAAGCAGTTTGTTCCAACAGAGCTGGGCGAGGCAGTTACAAAGCTCCTTAAGGAAAGGATGCCTAATATTGTTAATGTTAAGTACACCTCAAAGATGGAAACAGACCTTGATAAAATCGACAGTGGCGAAAAGAATTATAAAGAAATGATTAGGCTTTATTACGACGATTTTGAAGAACCACTTGAAAAAGCAAAGGCAGATATGCAGGGTGTTAAGATTAAGCTTAAGGAAGAGGAAACCGATGTAGTCTGTGAAAAGTGTGGACGCAATATGGTTGTTAAGGTTGGCAGATTTGGCAAATTCCTTGCTTGTCCCGGCTATCCTGATTGTAAAAATACAAAGCCACTTGTGTTCAAAACAAAGGCAAAGTGTCCTGAGTGTGGTGGCGATGTTATAGAGAAAAAAACCAAGAAGGGTACTTCGTTCTACGGCTGCTCAAATTATCCAAAATGTAACTTTATGACATGGGATTTGCCGTCAGATGAGGTTTGTCCTAACTGTGGCAAGTCACTGTTTAAGCGCAAGGGCAATGTGCTTTATTGCCCTGACACAGAGGGTTGTGGCTTTACAAAGCCTGCCATAAGAAAAAAGAAAACAGAAGAAGAATGAAAATATGAAATTTAAGGTTATCGGTGCCGGACTTGCCGGTGTCGAAGCAGCATGGCAGATTGCTAACGCAGGTTATCCGGTGGAGCTATATGAAATGAAGGGTATCAAGCGTTCTCCTGCTCACAAAACAGATTTGTTTGCAGAGCTTGTTTGTTCAAATTCATTAAAAGCGTCAAGGATAGATTCTGCAGCAGGTCTGCTTAAAGAGGAAATGTCAATGTTAGGCTCACTGACAGTACCCGTTGCAAGGAGCTGCAGTGTTCCTGCCGGTGGTGCTTTGGCAGTTGACAGAGATGTTTTTTCAAAAGAAATTACTAAAAAAATAAAATCACATAAAAACATAACCGTTATCAACAAGGTTGTTGACAGCCTTGAATTAGAGGATGACACAATAACCATTGTTGCCACAGGACCATTAACTGACGGTGCCCTTGCAGAAAATATTAAATCTATTGTGGGCGAGTATTTGTCCTTTTACGATGCTGCTGCTCCGATTGTCACTGCCGACAGCATAGATATGTCAAAGGCATTTGGTGCATCTCGCTATGGCAGAGGTGGCGACGACGACTATATAAATTGTCCCTTTAACAAGGCAGAGTATGAGGCGTTTATTAACGAGCTTGTTAACGCTCAAGGTGCCGTTGTTCACGATTTTGATGTTTATGAGGGCTGTATGCCTATTGAAAAGCTGGCAAAAAGAGGAGTTGACGCACCACGCTTTGGACCTATGAAGCCCGTAGGACTTGTTGATCCAAATACTAATCACAGACCTTGGGCGTGTGTTCAGTTAAGAAGAGAAAATTCAAAGGGCACAATGTTCAATCTTGTAGGATTTCAAACTAATTTGAAGTTCGGTGAGCAAAAGCGTGTGTTTTCTATGATTCCCGGACTTGAAAATGCACAGTTCGTTCGCTACGGTGTAATGCATAGAAATTCCTTTTTAGATTCACCAAGACTCCTTAACAGCTCCTTTAGCCTTAGAGCAAATAATAGGCTGTTTTTTGCAGGTCAAATTACAGGCGTTGAGGGATATATGGAATCAGCAGGCAGTGGTATTATTGTCGGCATCAATGCAGTCAGATTGGCACAGGGTAAATCACCCTTTGTACCAAATAACGATACAATGCTTGGTGCATTGTGTGAATATATCAGCGATGAAAGTGTAACGAATTTTCAACCAATGGGTGCAAATTTCGGAGTGCTGCCTCCCATTGAACCTAAGATTAGAGATAAGAAGGAAAGATACGCTGCTCTTTCAAGCAGAGCAATAGAGTCATTAAAGCTTTCTATGGAGATTTTGTAATGAAAATTATAATTGATGCCTTCGGTGGAGATAATGCTCCTCTTGAAATAATCAAAGGCTCAATGCTTGCCGTTGAGGAATACGGCATAGACATCATCCTTGTAGGTGATGAGGAAAAAATAAATAATTGCGTGTTGGATAATGGTATTACCCTTAAAAACACAGAGATAGTTGACGCTAAGGGTATTATTACAATGCACGATGATGCAAAATCCGTTCTTAAGGAAAAGGCAGATTCATCAATGGCTGTCGGATTCAAGCTTCTTAACGAGGGAAAGGGTGATGCTTTTGTCAGTGCAGGTAACACCGGCGCAGTAACAGTTGGCGCTACCCTTATTACAAAAAGGATTAAGGGAGTCAAGCGTCCTGCTATTGCCTCTGTTATGCCAAGTGCCCAAAAGCCAATACTTCTTATGGACTGTGGTGCAAATGCAGAGTGTCGTGCAGAATTTCTATATCAATTCGGCTTAATGGGCAGTCTTTATATGGAGCATATACTTAAGCTTGATAGCCCAAGAGTTGCCCTTGCTAATAATGGTACAGAGGATACGAAGGGCACACCTCTTGTTAAGGAAGCCTATAAGCTTATGAAAAATGCACCATATAATTTTGTCGGTAATATTGAAGCAAGACAGATTCCCTTTGGCGATGCAGATGTAATTGTTGCCGACGGATTTACAGGCAATATTATTCTTAAAATGTACGAGGGTGTAGCAAAGGTTTTAATGAACGGTATCAAAAATGCCTTTATGAAAAATCCTATCACCAAGCTTTCGTATTTAGGTGCAAGAAGTGGTATTAAAGATATGAAGGCGCAGTTTGATTATAAGGAATACGGTGGTGCCGTTTTACTCGGTGTAAGAAAGCCTGTTGTTAAGGCTCACGGCTCTGCCGATGCAAGAACATTTAAAAATGCAATCAAGCAGGCAGTTTGGTTTTTGGAAAACAGCCTGATAGAAGAAATAGAAAAATCATTAGGCGAGTAAGAAAAATGCCTTAATTTGAGGAAGAAACTATGATAACTCTTGAACAGAGAATTAACTATAAATTTAAAAATCGTGCTTATCTTATGGAGGCGTTAACTCACTCCTCCTTTGCCAACGAAAGGAATAACGGTGCTAAAAGTAACGAGCGTATGGAGTTTTTAGGCGACTCTGTTTTATCGTTAATCTCAAGTGAGCTTTTGTTTAAAACATATCCCGATACACCGGAGGGTGAGCTTACTAAATTAAAATCATCATTAGTTTGCACATCAAGTCTGTCCGGATTTGCAAAGCAAATCCATTTAGGTGATTACCTTTTTCTCGGCAAGGGCGAGGTTAATACAGGTGGTGCAGAGCGTCCCTCTATTTTGGAGGATGCCTTTGAGTCACTGATTGCAGCTATTTATCTTGACGGTGGTCTTGAGGCAGCAAGAGCCTTTGTGGAGAGCTTCCTTAAATCAGCCCTTGACAGTCACAAGATTAACTTTAAGGATTACAAAACTACCTTGCAGGAGGTTATTCAGCAAAATCCCGACCAAAGCATTAACTATGTATTTGTTGGCTCATCAGGGCCTGACCATAACAAAATATTTGAGGTTGAGGTTAAATTGAACTCCAACACTATCGGTAAAGGAAAGGGAAAAACAAAGAAGAGTGCAGAGCAGGCTGCTGCCAGAGAAGCACTGACTTTGATGGGTTTATTAGATTGAAAAAGGGTAATATAAGCATTTTCGTCCCTCATGAGGGTTGCCCCTGTGCCTGTTCATTTTGTAATCAAAAAACAATAACGGGAGCACAGACATCACCTAATGCTCAGGATGTAATAAACGCCGTTAACACAGCCTTAAAAAGAAAAGGCTATGAATATGAAATTGCTTTTTTCGGTGGCTCCTTTACTGCTATTGAGCGTGATTATATGCTTGAGCTTTTAGGTGCTGCAAGGCAGTTTGTTGAAAAGGGACAGGTTAAGGGTATTCGTATTTCCACAAGACCCGATTGTATTGATAAGGATATTCTTGATTTACTTAAGGAATACGGTGTAACAAGCATTGAGCTTGGAGCACAGAGTATGGATGACGAGGTTTTGCTTGCCAATAGGCGTGGCCACAATGCTCAATCGGTTGTTGATGCAAGTGAGCTGATTAAGTCATACGGCTTTGAGCTTGGACTCCAGATGATGACAGGTCTATATAAAGACACAACAGAGAAAGCAATAGAAACTGCAAAAAAAATAATTGCACTTTCCCCCGATACAGTTAGGATTTATCCAACTGTTGTGTTAAAGGGAACATATCTTGCTCAGCTTTATCTTAGCGAGGAGTACAAGCCTCTTAATCCCGATGATTCAGCCGAGCTTTGCGCACAGCTTGTCCCTATGTTTGAAGAAGCAGGAATAAAGATTATTCGACTTGGACTTCATTCAAGCAAGGATATTAAGGATAATATGCTGGCAGGTGGATTTCACGATAGCTTCGGAGAGCTTGTAAAGTCACGAATTATGGTTAACAAAATTCTTGAGCTTCCTCCTGCCGATTATCAGGTTTTTGTTAATCCACGCTCTCTTTCAAAGCTGAAGGGCAATAACAAAAGCAATATCTATCTCCTTATTGAAAGGGGATATAACATAAAAATTATTACCGACAACGGATTAGATGTTGACGAATTGAGGATTAAATAATGGTTTTAAGGACACTTGAAATGCAGGGATTTAAGTCTTTCCCTGACAAAACTGAATTGAATTTCGGCAAAGGTATTACAGCCGTTGTTGGACCTAACGGTTCAGGTAAGAGTAATATTTCCGATGCTGTTAGATGGGTGCTTGGTGAAACAAGCACAAAATCCTTAAGAGGCTCAAAAATGGAGGATGTTATCTTTGG
>CAMFYM010000057.1 GCA_946002045.1 uncultured Clostridia bacterium
TAACATTATAACAGAAATAATAAATAAAATAAACAGATTTTTAAAAATAAATTACAAAAATAACAAAAAAGAGAAGAACAAGCCTTCTCTTTTCTGCTTAATATTTATTATGCACCTTTTCTGCAAAGCAAAGAAAATCCTTGAATTCCACAACATCACCGTTGTCAAGCACGGATTTACCTGTCATTCTGCCGAATACCTGATGCTGATCGGTAACAATCAACTGAGCAACGCTTGTATAATCGCTTCTGTCGATTATCGGCACAAAGTCAGCTTCAAATCTTCCGTCAGAGGATGTAAATGTCCAAGGATCAGTAAAATTCTCGCTAATGTTAAAAACAACATCGTCAATTTTGTGTGCCTTGCCGTCATAGAATATTACGTTTTCACTGGCATTTGAGGTATCGCCAAAGCCGTAGCCAAGATTAAAGCCAAAGCGATGACCGTCCACCACGCCTGAGCCTGATCCCCAATACCAATAGTTGTTATATGTCCATACGCCTCGTCCCCAATCAAGACCACCGAAATCTGTTTCAGGACAAAGCTGATATACCTTGTCGCCATACTGAATTTTACCACTTGCAGGCATACAGTTTATTTTTTGATTGTAATAAAACGCTTTATTATCCTCTGCCCAAGGTGTTGCTATTGTCATAGAATCTTCATCGGGATTAGATAAGGTAATATTCACCTTTAAGCCCTTACCGTTATCAAAGCTTGGATAATCGCAGCGAATAATTCTTTTGCCTTCTCTTACAATAAATTCAAGAGCAAGCTTTGAATTATTAACTGTTACATCACCCTCCTTTGATGATGAGGGCATATGCAATCTTCCCATAGGAAACGGAAGAATAACAGGCTGGGTATGCTCATAAGCCTTGTTAAAGTCAAGAAAGCTGACACTATCAAGCTCAAGATAGCCTAAGTCGGAAACTGTAAAGCAAACTGCAATATTATGCTTGTTGGAAATTACAGAATAGTAATCCCATTCCTTAATCCTTGTTTTACGCTTTTTTATATCGTTGCGATTGTAAATTTGAACCGGCTTTCTGCTCCAGCCAGGCTCACGCAACGAGCCGTCATCTTTAAGTAAATTTTGAATAGCAGTAACCTCGTGATTTCTCATATTGATTCCCCCTTAATATCATTATAAAACATAAGGATAATAAATACAACAAAAAAATCCGACCCTAAAAAGAGTCGGATTTTTAATTAGAATAAACAGTGTTAGTGTTAGTCCTTAGTTTCCTTATTAACACCTGAAACCTTTGAAAAGTCAAAGTCCTTGTCAGGGAAAACTGCATTGAGAACAATACCTGCAATAGCAGCAACAGCAAGAGCTGAAAGTGTAATTGCAAATTCACCGATGCTGAAGGAAATGCCACTGCCAAGACCAAGTGCACATACAAGGATAACAGCTGCAATAATTGTGTTACGAGGCTTAGCAAAATCAACCTTGTTTTCTACCATATTACGAACACCGATTGCAGAAATCATACCGTAAAGAACGAATGATACACCACCGATTACAGCAGTAGGCATAAGGTTGATGCATGCTGCAAACTTTGGTGAGAAGGAGAATAAAATAGCAAAATATGCTGCAATTCTTACTACTCTTGGGTCATAAACCTTTGAAAGAGCAAGTACGCCTGTATTCTCGCCGTAAGTTGTGTTAGCAGGACCACCGAAAAGTGATGCAAGAATTGTTGCACAACCGTCACCTGCAAGTGAACGGTGAAGACCCGGCTGAGCAATAAAGTTCTTGTTGCAGGTTGCACCGATAGCTGAAATATCGCCGATATGCTCCATCATAGTAGCAAGAGCGATTGGCATAATAGCAATGATAGCAGATACAGCCTTTGCACCGTCACGAACACCACCGAATACTGTTGAGCTCCACTCAATCGGGAAGCCGATCCAAGCTGCGTCCTTAAGTGCCTGAAGCTTGTCAGCAGAGAACAGAAGAAGGTTTGCATTACCGTTTACTGCGATAAATGTTCCACCACCGTCAACAACAACTTCCTGTCCCATTGTAAGAGCAAGAACAACTGCTACTGCAACTGAACCGATTAAGCCTAAAAGAATAGGAATAATCTTTGCCATACCCTTACCGAAAATGTTAATAATGATAATAAGTGCAAGAGCAACTATTGCAAGCCACCAGTTAGTTTTACAGTTAGAAATTGCACTTGGAGCAAGTCCAAGACCGATAGCAATAATGATAGGACCTGTTACAACAGGAGGGAAGAATTTCATAACCTTGTTGATGCCGATAATCTTGATGATAATAGCAAGAACAAGATACAAAAGACCGGCGCAAGCAACACCCAGACATGCATAAGGAAGCATCTCTTTATTTGGTGAGCCATCCTCAAGCATTGGTGCGATTGTTGCATAACCACCTAAGAAAGCGAATGATGAGCCTAAAAATGCAGGTACCTGAAACTTAGTGAACACGTGGAAAAGCAGTGTACCTAAGCCAGCCATAAGAAGTGTTGTTGCAACATCAAGTCCTGTAAGAAGCGGAACAAGTACTGTTGCACCAAACATAGCAAACATATGCTGGAAGCCTAAAACAATCATTCTTGGAGCACCAAGTTTTCTTGCGTCGTAGATACCCTCAGTACCTACTTTAATTTTCTCTTTAGCCATAATTTCTCCTCTATTTTCAAATTATTTTGTACCGAAAATTCTGTCACCGGCATCACCTAAGCCAGGAACGATATAACCGTTTTCATTAAGCTTTTCGTCCATACCTGCACAGAAAATATCAACATCGGGATGAGCCTTCTTGAGAGCCTCAAGTCCTTCAGGTGCAGCGATAATACACAAAAACTTAATTGAACGTGGGTTTCTGAGCTTAATTTGAGCGATAGCATCAATAGCAGAACCACCGGTTGCTAACATTGGGTCAACTACAAATACATCTCTTTCTTCAATGTCCTTTGGTAATTTGCAGTAATACTCAACAGGAGTAAGTGTTTTTTCGTCCCTGTAAAGTCCGATATGACCTACTCTTGCAGCCGGAACAAGTCGAAGTGCGCCCTCAACCATACCAAGACCTGCACGAAGGATAGGAACAAAGGCAAGCTTTCTGCCTGCAATTACCTTGCAATCAGCAACACCGCAGGGTGTGGTAACCTTTTTGTCCTTAAGCGTTAAGTCCCTTGTTGCATCATAAACCATAAGCATTGCAATTTCGTTAACAAGGTCACGAAATTCCTTTGTGCTTGTTTCAACATCACGAAGAATGCTCAGCTTATGCTGAATAAGGGGATGGTCCATTACAACTACTTTTCTTGACATAGCCATAAACCTCCGAATAATATTTTATCTATAGAATAATATCATAATATGTCATATTAAACAATAAAGGTTACACTATTGTAATAAAAAAGTTAAAACCTCTCAATAATGAGAGGTTAAATTAGGTTAAATATTTTAACGCCAAGAGAATATCAACTGCAAATAAAACAAGTGATATTATCCCTATGATGACTGCTGCTTTTATTTTTTTGCTGCAATCCGTGTTCAGTTCAACGCCCTTTAGCTTAAACACGATACCAACGGTTATGCCCATTATTCCAAAGGCAGGGCAAATACCTAATGTGCAAACAGAAAGAATCGACATTATTAAAGAAAATTTTGAAAGCTTTGTAATTATTTCGTTATTCATATGCTACCTCACACACTCCGTATTTTGTTTTAATACGGTTTATTTTTTTTACGAATGCTTCACCGAAAAGCACAAGGAAAATTGATGTAGTTAATCCAAAAACAAGGCTAAAGGGCAGTCCTGCACCGTAAACGGCAAGAGCAGATGACAGGGTAAAGCTGTTTGAAAGCATCAAAACTGTACTTAAATCAACAATAAATCCGTAAAGGGCAAATGTTAATAAAAAGCCGACAATGGCAAGATTTATCCTGTTCGCCTTAACTTTATTGAAGATTAAGCCGGACAAAAATCCCACTAATCCTAAGGCAACCATTTGGAAGGGAGTCCATATACCCTGACCGAAAATGAAGTTGGAAATAAATGCAGAAAATGCACCTACGAGATAACCTCTTTTACTGCCCATGCAAATGCCACTAACTATAACTACTGCGCCGATAGGCTTAACCTGTGGCACAAGATAAAAAACTGCCCTTGATACAACTGCAATGCTTATAAGACTTGCAATCAGTGCTATCTCCTTTGCATCTGTTCTGCCGCCCTCAAAGCTGATAATAAAAGGAAGCATTGAGCATAAAAGAACTGCAACAGAAATTAAGTAATAGTTTTTATCTGTACTGAATACCTGCCATAGAATAATCGACACAAGGCAAACAACTACACAAGCACAAGGGAGAAATTTTTTCATTCTAAATCCTCCCGGGAAACTGCATCCTCTAAATATGACCTTGTAATTCGTCTTATTTGTGTGGTGTAATAATTGAGAGAGCTTAAAACCGTTCTTCTGTCACCGTTAATTGTAATTATTGAATCTGACAAAAAAGATACATAATCAGATACATCACCCACGAAATCTATATCGTGAGATACAATTATAATTGTTTTGCCTTGGGCAGACAATGATTTCAAATATTCTGCAAGGCTTCTTTTTGAAAAAACATCAAGTGCCTTTGATGGCTCATCAAGTAAAAGAATATCATAATTTTGCTTTGACAAAATTGCCAATGCAAGCATTTGCATTTGTCCCCCACTTAAATCATAAGGGTGGTGATTTGCACATTCCTTTAGCTGAAACTGAACTGCTGTTGTTTCGTCAATTTCATCCGACACTAAATCCTTTGTAAATAAATACTGTGGGTTTTGTGGCAAATATGCCACCTTGCCGTTAACCTTTACTCTGCCACTGTAAGCCCTTTTAATACCGGCAATCACCTTTAAAAGTGTTGTTTTGCCACTACCGTTTGAGCCTATAACTGCGTGGATTTTGCCCTTATATGAAGTAAAGGTAAGCTGCGACAAAATATCCTTGCCGTGCTTGTCGTAGGCAAAGGTTACATTTTTTAATTCAACGGCAATTTTTTTCGGGTTGTTTTGCAGTATTTTTGCCTTTGACTTGAATTTTTTTGGCAAGGCTATTGCTGATTTTACTGTTAACGGACGCTGACTGAACAGCGAAGTATATACAGGAAAATAGTTAAGTGCATCAGTGTTATTTGAAAGGTAATCAGGAGCTGAGTTGTGCCCAACTGTGCCCTTTTCCATAATAACAAGCCTATCGCAAAAATCTATTATTCCGTCGGACATATGGGATGAAAGGATTACTGTTACTCCTAATTCCTCATTAACTCGCCTTAACAGGCTTATCACCTGCATTGTTGACTTTGGATCAAGCTGTGACAGGGGTTCATCAAGAATAAGCGTATCGCAATCGGCAACCATTGATGATGCAATAGCAACTATTGCCTGCTCACCACCTGACATTTCACAAATCCTTTTATCAAGGTCATTGGATAAGTTAAAGAATGATGCTGCTTCACCGATTTTAACGGCTATTTCATCATTATTCATTTTTTTGTTTTCAAGAGCAAAGGCAAGCTCACCTCTAACATTTTCAGACACAAAGGATACCAATGGATTTTGTGGCACAAAGGCGATTGAGTCGGTAGCAGAATTAACTGTGCCTGTAACAGTACCGTGAGGAGTTAACTCCTTTTTAAGCATTTTCAGCAATGTTGATTTGCCACTGCCTGTTTTGCCCATCAAAAGCACAAATTCGCCCTTATTGATTTCAATATTAACATTATCCAATGCCTTTACGGTGCAGGAGGGATATGTAAAGCTTAAATTCTCTGTTTTAAATATAACCATCTTACATCCTCCGTTACATCAATAATTACAGGCATAAGCATTAAAAATGAATAGGCTGCCAATGCCATAGGTGAAATGCTTTCCATAGTAATTACAGGCTCAAAAATAAAGCTCAACCTTCCAAGTGCTTTAAACACTGCAACCACAATAAACAAGGCAACAAGCAGTATAGTCAATACTGCATCCTTGTATGAATATCTAAATCGAGAATAGGAGGTCCTTCCGTTACAGAAATATCGTGCTTTCATTGACTCTGCAACCTGAATACTCTCCTCTAATGTCATTGTGATAAGTGCAGAAAAATTTGAAATACTTTTTTTAAGTCTGCTATTTTCAGTATCAATCAGTAATCTTGCGTCATTTATTTCAGACCCATTCTTTTTTAATCGTGGTATAAAAGACAGCACCATTGAAAGCACAATGGCAGTATTTGGTGCAACCTTGCCGAATACAGACAAAAATCTTTCCGATGTAACAACCACAGAGTAGCAGGAAAACCAGGTTACAATAGCTGAAAAAATCAATCCCTGACTGAAGCCGTAGAACAATCCCTCAAATGTAAAGCTCATATCAAAGGCAGTAAACAAGGCAGTAGCTCCGTAATGGGTGAAAAGCATATTGAATAATGACACAAGCACCAAAAGAGGTACAATGAATTTCAGCACATAACCTACTGTCCTTTTACCCTCCAGCTTAAATTTATAAAATATTGCCGACAAAAGACTGATTGAGGAATAGACAGGATTAAAAATTGCAAGAGTCAGTACCATAGTCAGCACAAAAAAAAGAAAGGTAACCCTTGGATTAAATTTTGAAAACCTATCCATAAAACTACCTCCCTTAAAAATCAGTTAATATTCAATTCCTTTTCTTGCTTTAACACATCTGTCATAGGGGTGCTTTATTTTTTCAAGCAAGGTGATATAATCGGCAATTTCAAATATTTCCTTAATTTCCTTATGCCCTGTTAATATAAGCTCTGCGTCGATACTGCTTAACAATGATATTACATCATTTACGGATATAAAATCACCTACAATGTCAAGCAGTTCATCAAGAATAATTAGGTCGTAATCAGAATTTTTCACATATTCAATAGCGCTGTTAACCCAAGGAGAATAAGATTTATCAGGATTAAAGGAAAGACTGCTGGGTGCCTCATACACATCAAAGGGCACGGCAGAAAGCTCGCTGGATTTATTATCCTTAAGAAACTGAACAAGCAGCACCCTCATACCTGCACCATATGCCCTTATACCAGCGCCTAATGCAGATGTAGTTTTGCCCTTGCCGTAGCCATAATAAATATGAATCATCTTGTTCTTACCTCTTCCTTTGTTTTAAAGGAATAGCCGTACTGGTCAAGAACACGCATTTTTTTAAGTGCTATTTCACATCCTCGTGAAACGGACAGGTGTGGCTTAACAGGGATTGTTACATCAAGTGATAATGCCTTACTGATTAAGGTATCAAGACCATAAAGCTGCGACATACCACCTGTTAAAATTACACTGCTGTTTGTTATATCTGCCACAAGCTGAGGTGATGTACGCTCAAATAAAGCTCTTGCAGACGCAACAATCCTTTCAAGCTGTGGCTGTAAGCAATTACAAATCTCGTTGCCGGTAATTTCTGCCGATTTCGGCATACCGTCAACAACACTGCTGCCCTTGGCAGTAACGGTAATATCTGTTACACGTGGGATTGCACTGCCTGCGTTAATTTTAATTTCCTCTGCTGTTCTTAAACCAACTAATAACCCGTATGTATCACGAATGTATTTAACAATAGCCTCGTCAAAGGTATCACCGGCAATTCTTATTGTTTCAATCTGGCTCATTGAGCCTTGGCTGATAATAGCCATATCTGTTGTACCTGCACCTATGTTGATAACAAAAGCACCTGCAGGACTTGTTGGATCAATGCCGGCTCCAAAGGCAGAGCAAAGTGGTTCTTCAATAAGACAGACAGACCTTGCACCTGCTGAGATTAAAACAGAAATCAAGGTTCTTTTTTCAACATCTGTACTCATTGACGGGACAGATGAAACAACTCTTGGACGGAATATTGTTTTTTTAAGCACCTTGTTCATAAAGAAGCGCACCATTTGACAGGCTAAAGAATAATTACTGACTGTGCCGTCAATAATGGGCTGAACAACGCTAACGCCAACCGGCTCTCTGCCCTTAAGATAATAGGCTCTTTTGCCGGCAAATAATATTTTTTCACTGGCTGTATCATAGGCAACATACGAAGGCTCCTCAAGAACAACGCCCTTGCCTACAACAGATATTATTATTGAGCTTGTGCCCAAATCTATACCTAAATCACTGTCTCTTATACACATCTCCGAGCCCACGAGACGTAGAGGACTCTCGG
>CAMFYM010000058.1 GCA_946002045.1 uncultured Clostridia bacterium
ACCTAAGCCTTCGTCGGCAGCGTCAGATGTGTATAAGAGACAGACATATGGGAGGTGAAATCATTATGGTAGATTTGAACGAAACAATTTGCTTTTGCGGTGGTGTAACAGCAGGTGACATTAAGGCAGCTGTTGAGGCTGGTAACACAACTCTTGAGGCTGTTAAGGCAGCAACAGGTGCATCAACACATTGTGGTGGCTGCGAGCCAAAGGTTGAAGAGCTTATCGAGCAATTCAAATAAGAGTAATATAGAGCAAGGACTCAAGGAATGATCTTGAGTCCTTTAGACTGTCGATAAAGTGGACTGAACCACGCCATATAAAATAAACCGATTTGAGCCTCCTTTGTGTAAAGGGAGGTGGCAGCGCTTTTGCGCTGACGGAGGGATTGTAAAACTGCCTTGGACATCGAATCCAAGGCAGTTTTGGCGTTTTTCGTTTTTTGCTCGGGGGCGGTACCATCGTACAGCTCCCACTCGCAAGAAAACGAAATTCAGTTCCATTTCTCGAAGTCTGTCAGCGTGTAGAAATCAGTAATTAGACTTTTTCTACACGCTGAAGGACTCAAGATTATTTCTTGAGTCCTTTTCTTTTACTTTACTATATCGTACTGCCAATCAATTATGCCACCAAATTCCTTAACATTGGTGTATCCCATATCTGCAAGGGATTGAGCTGCAATTTTACTGCGTCTGCCACTGCGACAATACACAAGAATTAACTGCTCCTTGTCAGGCAGCATTTTCTCTGCTTTTGCTTCTATCTCTGTGTAAGGAATTACTATTGCATCCTTAATATGACCCTCGTCATATTCATATTGCTCTCGGGCATCAACAATAATATAACCCGATTGACTATCCATAATGCTTTTTGCTTCGTCCTGTGATATTTGCTGATATGTGCCACTATTCATTTCAGTCATCTCCGTTTCATCAGCATTGCTGCTGCACCCTGCAAGCAAAAGTAAAAGAACTGTAACGGCTAATACCGATGCTAATACCGATATAATTATTTTTCTACTCACCTATCATTTCCTCAATGCTTTCCATATCTCTAAAGCCAACGGCAGCATTAACTACCTTGCCGTTCTTAACAACAAATAATGCCGGAATACTTGAGATTTGAAAAGCAGCAGCAAGCTCTGCCTCGTTATCAACATTAACCTTGCCCACCTTAATTTTTCCGTCATACTTTTCTGCAATTTCAGCAACAACAGGCGCAAGCATTTGGCAAGGGCCACACCATTCTGCCCAAAAGTCAAGCAGTACAGGCTTGTCCGATTTTATTACCTCATTTTCAAAATTATCCTTGTTTATAGTTAATTCACTCATACTAAATCTCCCTTACTTTTTATTGAGCTACGCTCCTTTAGTATGATACCACAAATAAGTCCTAATGTGCAATAAAATCGTTGTAAAATAAATAAATAAATCAAATTATTTTCTGTTATTAAAATCATCATTGATTGCATTTGACCAATCGCAAGTCAGTGGTGCACAGGCTCTTAAATCACAGCAGGCATTTGCAAACACATTATATTATTACAGTTATTGCGGCGCAAAGCAAAACACATTTCAATCTGTTATCGGTTATTTTTCAATTATCAATTACAATTTATACCACAGATTTTTTTGCGATGTCCCGTATAGTTCATGCCAAAAATTTTTCTCGCAAAAAATTCAGTCATAATATATACTTTATCACTATCCAAAATGACCATTTATATATTCAAAGGTTCTTTGGTGTTCCGGCTTGGTAAACATTTTTTCTGTTTTGTCAAATTCAATTACCTCACCAAGCAGGAAGAAGGCCGTTTTGTCGGATATTCTTTTTGCCTGACTCATTGAATGGGTAACAATAACAATAGTGTATTTATTTTTTAACTCAAGCACTAAATCCTCAATTTTTTTTGTGGAAATAGGATCAAGTGCCGAAGTCGGCTCGTCCATCAACAACACTTCAGGATTTACTGCAAGAGCTCTTGCAATGCATAATCTTTGCTGTTGACCTCCAGAAAGAGCTAATGCACTTTTCTTTAATTTATCATTAACCTCGTTCCATAAAAATGCTTGTCTTAGGCTGTCCTCGACAATTTCGTCAAGCTCCTTTTTCTTATGTATGCCGTGGGTTCTCGGTCCATACGCAATGTTGTCATATATGCTCATTGGAAAAGGGTTTGGTTTTTGAAACACCATTCCAACTCTTTTCCTCAAATCATTAACATCAAGGTTGTTTATATTATGTCCGTCCAGCAATATCTCGCCTGTAATTTTGCAACCGTCAATCAAATCATTCATACGGTTTAAGGTTTTAATAACTGTTGACTTACCACAGCCACTCGGCCCTATAAATGCAGTTATTTCGTTTTTCTTAATACTCAGGTCTATACCCTTAATAGCCTTAAAATCATCATAATACAGTTCAAGATTTTTAATTTCAATTTTACTCATTTTTTATCCTCTTTGCTATAATGCCTGAAAGCGCATTTATATCCAACACAACAAGGAGCAAAACAAATGCCGTTGAATAAGCCTCATTTGTAAAAAGCCCCTCATTAAGTAAACAATATAAATGAACAGATAGAGTTCTTGTTGATGAAGAAAGCCTTTCAGCTGCATCAGGCACAGTTCCTGCTGTATATATCAGTGCCGCTGTTTCGCCGACAATTCTGCCTATTGCAAGTATTATACCTGACAATATTCCAGGCATCGCACTTGGAAGAATGATTACAAATATTGTTCTCAGCTTTCCTGCACCCAAACCAAATGATCCTTCACGGTATGTGTTAGGCACAGCCATTATTGCTTCTTCCGTAGTTCTGATTATTAACGGCAAAACCATAATCGCAAGTGTAATCACACCAGCCTTTAGAGAATATCCCCACTGCTTTGATATTACAAAAGCAAGAAAACCAAACAAACCATATACTATTGACGGAATACCTGATAAGGTTTCGTTTGTAATTCTAATCAGCCTTACAAATTTGCTTCCTTTCCTTGAATATTCAACAAGAAATACGGCAGAAAACACTCCTACCGGAATTGCTATAATCAAAGTTAAAAGTGTTAATAATAGCGTGTTAAATATTGACGGAAGCATACTTTGATTTTTTGATGTATATTTCAGTGCAAATAAATCAAGATTTAGATTTGGTATGCCTTTGAATAATATGTATCCAATTATAAATATTACCGTTAAAATTGTGATTATTGCACACAGCATTATTAAAATAGCTAATACAAGTGACTTTGGATGATTTAAGTATTCTTTAATTTTATTCATTAGCAATCTTCTTTCTTGTTATGGCAGAAAAGCACAGATTAGTAATCAATATAAACACAAACAGTACAACGGCAGTGCCTATCAGTGCTCCTCTGTGTAATCCCGAAGCATAAGCCATCTCAATAACAATGTTTCCTGTAAGGGTTCTGACACCGGATACTATTGATTTTGGCATTATCGGCTGATTACCGATAATCATAATAACTGCCATTGTTTCGCCGATAGCTCTGCCGATACCAAGTATCACACCACTTAGCACTCCCGATGATGCAGCAGGAAGAACTGTTTTAAAAATGCTACGCTCCTTTGTAGCGCCCAAAGCTAATGCTCCCTCATAATATTGCCTTGGTACTGCATTTATTGATGCCTCTGAAGTGTTGATTATAGTCGGCAAAATCATTACTCCAAGCAGAATTGATGCAGTCAGCATACCTTTTCCACTTGTTCCGGTCAGCTTTTGCATAATCGGTACAATAGCCACCAAAAAGAAAAAGCCATAAATTATTGACGGAACAGATGCAAGTAGGTTTATCAACGGCTTTACGATTTTATAAACACCCTTTGGACAATAGCAGGAAAGAAACACTGCCGTTAATATTCCGATAGGAGCACCGATAATTATTGCACCGGCTGTTACATAAACACTTGAAACTATCATTGGAAATATGCCATACAAATTCTGTTTAGGCTTCCACGATGTCCCAAATATAAAATTTTTAAAACCTATTTCATTTATTGCAGGAATACCGTTTTTAAAAATAAATACACATATTGAAATTACTGCTGCTATGGATATGCAGGCACACATCATAAAGAATACCTGCATTCCTTTTTCTATTATCTTTTTCACTTATTTTATATCATTCCACATTGAAATTTCGCCTATATAAATCTGCTTTACCTGCTCAGCCGTGATATTGCTAATTGAATTGTCCTTGTTTACAATCACTGCGATACCATCAAGTGCAATTTGCTCTGCTTTAAGCTTATTTGCCTCGTCATCCTTTAAAGCTCTTGATGACATTGCAATATCAACTGCTCCCTCGATTGCAGATTGAATACCGGCAGATGAGCCACTTTCCTGAATTTCAATTTTAACATTTGGATTTAGTTTTTCATATTCATCGGCAAGCACATTCATAAGTGGAGCAACAGATGTTGAGCCTGCAAGAGTTACCGTGCCGGTCATATTGCTTGCAGTATAGCTTTGGGCAGAATCCATACCGATGTATCCTTCGCTATCAACAATACTTGCACCGTTTTTACTCATAATGTAAGCAATAAAGTCCTTTGCAACATCACTTAAGCTATTATCAATGTAAGCAATATTAAAGGGCCTTTGAAGTGCATACGAACCATCCTTAACAGTTTCTGCTGATGGAGCAACACCATTAAGAGATAATGCCTTAACATCAGTGGAAAGTGAGCCAAGTGAAACATATCCGATAGCATTTACATTTCCTGCAACGGTTGACATCATAACTGATGTTGAGTTTGTGATTTCGGCAGTTTCAACTGTGAGGTCGTTTTTATCTTCATCAACAATTCCCATAAGCTCTGTAAAAGCATCTCTCGTACCGGAGCCTTCCTCACGGGATATTACCGTGATTGCTCCAAGTGAAGCAGAGCCGGTATCATTTCCGTTACCACTATCACCTTTTGTTGCGCAGGCAGTGAACACACCTGCCACGATGGCAATAACTGCTACGATTGCCACAACTACCTTTAATTTCTTTGTCATCATAATTCTCCTTTGACATTAAATTTATTTCCACCTAAGTGGACTAACAACAAAATAAACCACTGATGTCAAATTTGAATTTTGAACATGTAAAAATTGTGTAAAAAATAAAAACTTACACTCTGCTCCTAAAATCCCTTAAAGAAATAGCTTTATTTTCTGTTATTAAAATCATCATTGATTGCATTTGACCAATCGCAAGTCAGTGGTGCACAGGCTCTTAAATTACAGCAGGCATTTGCAACTGTGTCATAAACAACCTCTGTTCCTTGTTGGTCTGCGTGATAATTAACTGCTCTGTCCTCGTTGATACCAAAATGCTTTGCAGTTTCAACTGCGTCTATGTTTGCACCGATGAAAAGGAATTCCCAACCGTACTTTTCCTTTTCGTGCTCTATCATCTTTTTTACTTGGTCGCTTGAATATTTCTTACTTGCGTTTTCGTATCCATCGGTAATAATCACAAACATTGTATGCTCCGGAACATCCTCTCTCCTGGCATATTTGTGAATATTTTTAATGTGATGTATTGCACCACCGATTGCATCAATCAGCGCAGTACATCCTCGAACAAAGTAGTCATTTTCGGTCATTGGCTTAATCTCTTCAAGTTCAACTCTGTCGTGCAAAACCTGAATCTCGTGGTCAAACAACACAGTTGAAACATAGCACTTTCCGTTTTGATTTTTCTGCTTTTCAATCAGTGAATTAAAGCCACCGATTGTGTCCTTTTCAAGACCTGCCATTGAACCTGAACGGTCAAGAATAAATACCATCTCTGTAATGTTGTTGTGAATTTTTGTTTTTTTAGTCATAATAAAAATCTCCTTTAATGAATTTGTTTTGGTTTTATCAACCTTACAAGCTCATTATAGGAGATTTGTTTTATCCTTTGGTCGCCTTGAAGGCGACATTATTTTTTTAACGATTTATGCACCAAGCAGACTTTGGTCAAAGGCAAAGAGTGCCTCGTTAATTTCAAAAATATTGTAATTTTCTTTTTTGATAAAATACTCAATAATCACATCAAACTTATTGCTGTGAGAAAGAGCAAAGCCTGCTTTTAAAAGCATTTCGTTAGTTTCGGCAAGACTTAATTCCAAAGCAATGCAAAATGCGATAACGGTAGGCTTGCTTGGCTTATAGTCGGGATTTGAACGAATTTTGGAAAAAAGCTTTCTGTCAATATTAGCCTTTTTGTAGCACTGGCTGTCCGTCATACCCTTTTCATCAATTTTCCTGAGAAGCATTTGAGAAAAGCTTTCGTCAAGGGTAATAACAATATCACTCAAATCGGCAGTATCCTCAAACAACGGCTCTGACATAGTTGGAGCCTCTTTGCACGCATAGCAGACATCATCGTCAGGGAGAAATCTTGTTTGAGGCAAAGGCATACTTTCGCCGATATTATTTATTCGCCTGCTATCATATGGAGAATGCTGTGCAACATAATTATCGTCTATGTACTGTGCAATGTCCGTAAACAGCTTACTGCTGACATCAAGAGCTTTTTTGTTGTAAACAACGATATAAACAAGCATATCGTTATGCATCAAAAATTCTGCAACAGTGTCAACTGCCACCTTAAAGGCATCACCCACAGGATAACCGTAAACACCACTTGATATAAGCGGAAAGGCAACAGACTCGCAGTTATTATCCTTTGCAAGCTCAAGAGAATTTTTATAGCAGCTTATCAATAGCTCACGCTCGTTACTCCTGCCACCCCTCCATTTAGGACCAACTGTATGTATTACATATTTGCAGGGCAGGTTATAGCCTTTAGTAATTTTAGCCTGGCCGACCTTACAGCCACCTAATTTCATACATTCAAGTAATAATCCTCTGCCTGCTGCCTTGTGTATGGCACCATCTACGCCCCCACCACCTAAAAGTGTGGAGTTAGCAGCATTAACAATAGCATCACATTGAACCTTTGTAATATCATTTCTAATAATTTGTAACGGCATATTTCACCTCAATCATAAAAAATAATAATAAATCGTGTTTACTTGTTTTTATTATAGCATGAAAAACTGACAATACAATATTTCATAACAAAAACTAAATAAAACGGTTAAAACTAATAATAGAAAAACAAAATTTTCTTTCTGCTTTTATTGACATATACCCCATAAGGGTATATAATGATAATACCCCACAGGGGTATGAAAGGAATGATATTATGAATGATATAAAAAAATGCAGCTGCTGTGAAAAAACGACAGAGCGTTCCGATGAAGAGATAAAAAAGCTTACTCACCGTTTGAATAGAATTGAGGGTCAAATTCGTGGTATTCGCAAAATGATTGAAAAGGACGCTTACTGCGCTGATATTTTGGTACAGTCTGCTGCTGTAAATGCGGCTGTTAATGCTTTTAACAAGGAGCTTTTGGCAAGCCATATTAAAGGCTGTGTTGCAAGAGATATTCGCAACGGTAATGATGAGGTTATTGACGAATTATTGGTAACCTTGCAAAAGCTTATGAAATAAAAGGAAGTGTTATAAAAATTTATGGAACAATATACAGTAACAGGTATGAGCTGTGCTGCCTGCACTACTCGGGTCGAAAAGGCAGTATCAGGCGTTAAGGGCGTAACCTCCTGCTCTGTCAGCCTGCTGACAAATTCTATGGGCGTGGAGGGCACTGCAAATTCAGATGAAATTATATCGGCAGTTCGTGACGCAGGTTACACAGCAAGCCTAAAAAAAGAAAGCAGAGAACAAAATTCACAATCACATTCCGATGAAGATGCATTGAAGGACAGAGAAACTCCTGTGCTGAAAAAAAGGTTGATTGCATCTCTCGGCTTTTTGATTGTTCTTATGTATGTTTCCATGGGGCATATGATGTGGGGCTGGCCTCTGCCGTCTTTTTTTGAAAATAACCATGTGGCAATGGGACTTTTACAGCTATTGCTGACAGTTGCAATTATGGTTATCAATCAAAGATTTTTCGTCAGTGGATTTAAGAGCTTGTGGCATCGTGCACCTAATATGGACACATTGGTTGCACTGGGTGCTACTGCTGCTTTTGGTTACAGCACCTTTGCTCTGTTTGCCATGACAGATGCACAGATTAAAGGCAACGCAGATGCAGTGATGTCATATATGCACGAGTTTTATTTTGAATCTGCTGCAATGATACTTGC
>CAMFYM010000059.1 GCA_946002045.1 uncultured Clostridia bacterium
GTTATAATTTGAATGTATATAATATTTGAGAAAATTTATATGGGGTGATTTTTATGGCAAACGCAAACGGTGCCCAGCTTAAAGAAAAGGTTAGTGGTATCATTTCAACGGCAAAAAAATATTGGAGCGTGCCTCCTAAGGGTAATTATGTTCCGTATAAGGAGGTTGCAACCTTAGGTGTTGCAGGCTTAGGCTTTAACTGGACACTTACATTGGCAAGTGCAATCGGTCTTGATGGAGCTAACTTTATTGTAGGTGCGTGTATAGGCTTAAGACCGTTTCATCTGTCAATAATGCTTATTGTGGCAAACATTATAGGAATACCTATTGCACTTTTCAGAGGATGGTATTTTGATAACCATCATATGAAGGGTGGTAAATTTATTCCCTTTTTAATCAGGTCAGCTTTTCCGTTAGTATTTTTAAGTACGATTATGGTGTGGCTACCCTTTGAAAATTGGAATTACATAACAAAAGCGATTGTGGTAGAAGTATTCTATTTGGCACTGCAATTTTTCCTGTGCTTTTATAACGAAGGCTTTGCTTATCTTCAGCAAATCATTACTCCTAATGCGCAGGAAAGAGCAACTGTAATGAGTATCTCACAGATTATTTATTCACTTGCTCCGTCCATTTCAGGCTTTTTAATTCCTACAATCGCAGGATTAACATGGGGACTTAACAATATTACTACCTATCGTATTATCTTTCCTATAATCTCTGTTATCGGTCTTGTTCTCAATACAATCTTTTTCCGTAAGGTTAAGGAGCGTCTTATCCTTCCAAAGAAAAAGGTTGAATATGTTAGCCTTTTAGATGCAGTAAGAGAGGTTGCAAAGAATAAGTACTTCTGGATTATCAATGTTGCAAGCTGGATTGGTTTTCTTGAAGGTGCATACGGCGTTACTCTCGGCTGGTCATTTGTATATTCTCAAAACGGCGATAAGGCTGCTTGGCTTGGTACTGCCAATACTGTTATCGGTAACGCTGCCCTTTGGGCAATGCTACTTGCTCCGTTAGCAATTAAAAAGTTTGGCAAACGTAATTTGCTTATTATGTGTAACCTTATGAATGTAATATTGTTTATATTCCTTTCATTCTCGTACAAAAATCTAATCATTTTATGTGCGATTATGTTCTTTAACGGATTTGTAAACACCTTTGGTAATATCTATTTGCCTAATATTAACGCAGATATGCGTGACTATCACCAGTGGAAAACAGGTGTAAGAATTGACGGACTGTTTGCGCCACTTGCCCTTATAGGTACAGTGCTCAGCTTCTTCACAGGTCTTATTGTTCCGTATATTTATGAAAAATGTGGTGTAAAAACAGACTATAATGTTCTATACGATGATGCTATAAGAAATCATCTTTTCCAGGTTTTGATTATATGCTCAATATTTGGTGCAATACTTAATCTTATTCCGTATCTTTTCTATGATTTAACCGAGGGCAAGCATCAGGGCTATGTTAATGTCTTAAAGGTACGAGCAATGTTTGAGGACTATGGCGAGGATTTGCTTGATGACGACGAGCTTATCGACGCTATGGAAATCATAAATACTGCAAGAGAGCTTGACGGACAGGAGAAGCTGGCTGTTGACAAATCTAAATTGAAGGCAGCAAGGCGTATGCCCAAGAGAAATCCGGAGGATAAAGAGCGTCGCAAGCAGGCAATTCACGAAGCAAGGGCAGAAATTAAGGCTGTTAAGGAAAGAAACAGCAAGCTTGAATGTATGCCTATCGTTATGGAGGAGCTTAACAAGTTTTCAACAGTTAGGTACCAAAAGCAGCTTGAGGAGGCAAAGCTTACATTTGCCAACGGTGAGCTGTACTACTACGAGGATGCCAACCAAATTATGAAGGCTGCAAAAGCACTTCCGAAATCAACAAAGGAAGAAAAGGAAATCCGTTCAGATGCTATTGCTCTTGCAAGAATTAAGAGAGAATCGGCAAAGCTTATTGAAAAATACGGTATTGAAAACATTATGGTTCCCGATGATGCTGTTAAGGAAGAAATCCAAAACAGAGAGGAAAAGTCTGTTCTTGAAACAATCAAGAAGAAGAATGACCTTAAAAAATATGTTAAGGCAGAGTCTGTATATCACAGAGCTACAAAGCCTTATAACAACGCAAGAAATCTTCTTATTCAGTCGGAAAATTATACTCACCTTGCCGAAATAGAGAGCCTTTATGAAAAGGTTAAGGCAGAAAGGGCTGTCACAGAGCAATCAAAAGAGCCTGTAATGGCTTAATAAAGCAGTTAGATTTTTATTATGAAGCAGTATTTAGAGGTTGGAAAAATAAATAATACCCATGGCATTAAGGGCGAAATTAAGCTTATGCTGTGGTGTGATGATATTGATTATTTAAAGCAATTCAAAAGGCTTTATTTCGATAATCAGGGCAGGGAAGAGGTGAAGATTCTTTCCTGCCGTCCACAAAAAAATCAAGCAATATTAAAGCTTCAGGGCATTGATTCTATCGAGCAGGCAGAATTGCTTAAGGGTAAAATCCTTTATTGCAACCGTGATGATGCCGATATTGACGATGATGCAAATTATATTGCAGATATTATCGGCTGTATGATTGTTGATACCGATTCAGGTGAGGAGTACGGCTGCGTTACCGATGTGCTTAATTACGGCTCCTGTGATATTTATGAAACTATGATTAACAAAAAGCATATACTTATTCCTGCCACACCGGACATAGTTGACAGTATTGATGTGGAAAATCAGATTATCAAAATTCACAAAATGAAAGGATTATTTGATGAGGATTGATATATTAACCCTTTTCCCTGAAATGTGTAACAGCGTTCTTGGTGAAAGTATAATCGGTCGTGCGAGGCAGTCAGGTAAGGTGGAAATAAATTGCATAGATATTCGTGACTATACATTAGACAAGCATCGCCGTGTTGACGATAAGCCATACGGTGGTGGTATGGGTATGGTTATGGCACCACAGCCTATCTATGACTGCTTTCAGGCTTTGTGTGACGAAATAGGCGAAAGACCCCATTTAATATACCTTACTCCACAGGGTAAAACGCTTACTCAGGATAGGGTTAAGGAGCTGTCACAGCTTAATAATATTGCACTTCTTTGTGGTCATTATGAGGGTATTGACGAGCGAGTAATCGAGGAGCTTAAGCCGGAGGAGATTTCTGTTGGCGATTATGTATTAACAGGTGGTGAGCTTCCTGCTCTTATTGTTGCAGATTCTGTTTCAAGGATGCTTCCCGGTGTTTTAAGTGATGATGAATGCTTTGAGGAGGAAAGTCATTTTAATTCCCTTTTAGAATATCCTCAATACACACATCCAAGTGTGTGGAAGGACAGAGAGGTGCCACAGGTGCTGTTGTCCGGTCATCACGCAAATGTGGATAAGTGGAGGAGAGAAAGGTCGTTGGAGAGAACCTTTAGTCGCAGACCCGATATGCTTGAAAATGCAGACCTTTCAAAAGAGGATATTCGCTTTTTGTCGAAATTAAAAAAAGATTAAAAAATTCTGTGAAAATTGCACAAATCAGTGGGCAATATTTTGTTCTAAATTTACAACTCAAACGAAGTTGCGCTTATTTAGTTGACCCAATAAAATTTGGTGGTATAATAGTACTAATGAACGATAATATGTAAAAAATCTATAAGATTTATTTTATATTTGGGAATGAGAGGTATTAGTTATGTTCGTTAAAGATGTTAAGGTGGAAAATCAAGTCGGACTTCATGCTCGTCCTGCAACCTTCTTTATTCAAAAGGCTAATGAATATAAGTCATCAATTTGGGTAGAAAAAGAAGAAAGAAGAGTTAATGCCAAGAGCCTTTTAGGTGTTCTTTCATTAGGCATTATGGGTGGAACAGACATTCGCATTATTGCTGACGGCTCTGATGAGGAAACAGCTGTTGAAGGTCTTGTATCTTTAGTAAAGAGTGGTTTCACAGAGTAATTATTCGCAGTTAAGGGCACATTTATATGTGCCTTTATTTTTTTGCAAAAATATGCTATAATCTATTGATAGGTGGTGAGGATGTGACTGAAAAGGAATTAAGAAAAAAGGCTATGGCTCTGCCGTTGCAGCCGGGCGTGTATATTATGAAAAACAGGGATAAAAAGATAATTTATATCGGCAAGGCAAAGAAGCTTAAAAACCGTGTTTCCTCCTATTTTGGCTCTCACTCCAACCACTCTTTAAAGGTAATTAGGATGGTAGAGAATGTTGACGATTTTGATTACATCCTCTGCGACAGCGAGTTCGAGGCACTTGTGCTTGAATGCTCACTGATAAAACAGCATCAGCCAAAATATAATATTCTGCTTAAGGATGATAAGGGTTATAACTATATTAAAATAACTAAAGAGGAATTTCCTAAAATCCGTGAATGTAAGCGTATTGACGATGACGGTGCAGAATATATAGGTCCCTATACCTCCACATTTTCGGTTAAGCAGGCTGTGGATGAAACATTAAAAATATTTAAGCTGCCAAGATGCAATAAAAAATTCCCAAAGGATTACGGCAAAAGCCGTCCTTGCCTTAACGGATTTATGGGAATTTGCTCTGCTCCCTGTAACGCTCGCATAACAAAGCAGGAATATGCAAATAATGTTAATGACGCCATATCCTTCTTAAAGGGTGGCAGCGTTAAGGCTGTTCGTGAAATGGAGCAGAAAATGCTGGATTATTCCGAGAATTTGCAGTTTGAGGAGGCAGCAAAGCTCCGTGACAGAATTAAGTCTATAAAAAATCTTGAGGAAAAGCAAAAGGTCGTTTCAATCAATGTGCCTGAGGAGGATGTGTTTGCTTTGGTAAACACTAACAAAAAGGCTTGCTTTGAGGTAATTCGCTTTGAAAACGGAAAGTTGACTGATACTGAATTTTGGCTTATTGACTCTGTTGATGACCTGCCACAATCAAGATTTGAATTGATTGAGCGTTACTATTCCATGCGTAGTCGTATTCCTTCCAGAATTGCCGTTGACGGAGAAATTGCCGACGAGGAATTGCTAAAGGAATTTCTTGAAAGCAAAAGAGGCAAAAAAGTCGAGCTTATTCACCCCCAAAAGGGAGAGCATCTTTCAATAGTCAATATGTGCATAAGCAACGCTAATGAGCATTTGGCTCAGCAGCAGGGCAGATTAGGTAAGGAGCTTGCAACATTAGAGGAATTAAAAAATCTATTGGGACTTGATAAAATCCCGGAGTATATAGAGTCGTACGATATTTCCCACACCTTCGGCTCGGATAATGTTGCCGGTATGGTTGTTTTTCATAACGGCAGACCTATGAAAAAGGCATATAAGAAATTCGCCATAAAGGGCTTTGACGGTCAAAATGATGTTGGCTCTATGAGAGAGGTGCTGACTCGTCGCTTTAACCATTATTATGAGGACGATGAGGAAAGTACATTTAAGATTTTGCCTGATTTGATTTTGCTTGACGGTGGCGAGCCACAGGTTAATGCCGTTCTCCCTGCAATAAGGTCTATGGGAATAGATGTTCCTGTTTTCGGTATGGTTAAGGACAGCAAGCACAGGACAAGAGCTATTGCCCTTAACGGTGGTGAAATAGAGATAAATTCACACAGACGGGTGTTCACTCTTGTTTCCTCCATACAGGAGGAGGTTCACCGATTTGCAATAGCATATCACCATAAAAAGCATAAAAAAAGCACCCTCTCTACCTCTTTAACGAAGATTGAGGGTATAGGCGACAATAAGGCACAGGCGTTGCTAAAGCATTTTAAAACTATTACTGCAATAAAAAATGCCACAGTTGATGAACTATCACAGGTGGCAGGAATCAGCAAGGCTAATGCTGAAAATATATTTCAATTCTATCACAAATTGTAAAAATAATGTTAATCGACTTGACTAATAAAATTATAGTTTGTATAATATAATGTGTTAGTTGTAGGAATATGCCTGCTACTAACAAGGGAAGAAATTATATGATGCGTGTTATTACAGGCGTTGCCCGTGGCAGAAGGCTTGAAACCTTGCCCGGTGAAAGCGTAACAAGACCTACAACAGAGTCTGTTAAAGAGGCTTTGTTTTCAATGATACAGTTTGAGCTGGAGGATAAAATAATACTTGACCTTTTTGCCGGCTCAGGTCAGCTGGGTATAGAGGCTTTGTCAAGGGGTGCATCTCATTGTACCTTTGTTGAGAATAACAGACAGGCCATTAAGGTTGTAGAAAGCAATATTACCCACTGTAAGCTCAATGATAAAGCAACAGTTGTTTTCAGTGATGCTGTGTCGTTTTTAATGAGGAAGGAAAGCTTTGATATTGCTTTTGTTGACCCACCGTACAAGCAGGGGCTGATTGAAAAATGCCTGCCGTTGTTGGTGAGTACGATGGCAGATGACGGCATAATCGTGTGCGAAAGCTCATGTGACGAGAATTTGCCTGAAGCAGTGGACGGTTGGTCTGCTGTTAAAGTCAGAAAATACGGCAAAACAAAGCTAAGCCTTTATCGAAAGGACTAATTAAAATGAAAATAGCTATCTGTCCCGGAAGCTTTGACCCTGTTACATTGGGACACCTCGATATTATTGAACGAGCTGCCGGCTTGTTTGATAGGGTTGTTGTACTTGTTATGAGCAACAGTGCAAAGAATTGTGCTTTCTCTATTGATGAGCGAATAGACCTACTTAAAAAGTGCATCAAAAACCCCAATATTGAGATTGATACATACAGTGGACTGTTAGTTGACTACGCTAAACAAAAGGGCGCTGTGGCTATTGTAAAGGGACTTCGTGCCGTGTCTGACTTCGATTACGAATTTCAGCAGGCACTTATAAATAAGAGTCTGTATCCGAAGATTGAAACTGTATTCCTTGCTGCAAACAGCGATAATATGTTTCTTTCTTCAAGCATGGTTAAGGAGGTTTGCCGTCTTGACGGTGATATTTCTCCCTTCGTGCCTAAGGAAATTTTAAATGACATAATAAAAAGATGTAAAGGAGATATATAAAATGACCAATACAGATATTTTGCTTGAGGATTTAGAGGATGTGCTTGATGACGCAACATCAATACCCCTCAGTAAAAAGTACGCAGTAGATGTTGAAAAGATTAAGACTATTATCGAGGATATTCGTCTTAACACCCCACAGGAAACTAAGCAGGCAAAGGCTATTGTTGATTCAAGAAACAATATTCTTGAGGAAGCAAACAAGCAGGCTGCCGATATTATTGCAAAGGCACAGGAGCAAGCAAGAGAGCTTGTAGCAAGAGATCAGATTACACAGACTGCTCAGGCAGAGGCTGCTGATATTCTTGCTAAAGCAAAGGAGCAGGGCGATGCTTATATCGTTGATGCTCAAAATCAGGCAAGCGAGATCCTTGGCAATGCTACAAATCAGGCAAACGAGATGGTAACAACTGCACAGAACAAGTCCCGTGAAATGCTCACAGCAGTTAACAACTATGCAGACGACACACTTCTTGCTATTGATGATTCTCTTTATAAGGCTCTTTCAGATGTAAGACGCATTCGTCAGGGCATTATGAACAGCCAAAACAAAAATAACGGCTAAGACAAAAAATTTTATATTAGTTTATTGAGCCAATAAAAATCGGGTAGATTTCTCTACCCGATTTTTTTATGCCTATTTACTTTGTTAATTATTCCTGAATACCCTTTGCAATACGAGCTTCCTCTAACTCCTTCTGAGCATTCTCCTTAACCTTGCCTGTGTAATCGTTAAAGAACATAGGAATTATTGTAAGAAGGAATCCAACTGCAGGTACGATTGTAACAAGTGCTAACAGCATCTTTTGTGTATCAAGGGATTGCTGATAGAAAATCTGTCTGCCTGCTGTATCAACAAGCTCCTTGTTAACCTTCATAAAGTCTGTTTTACCAAGGATTTGACCGAATACAAATGTTGCAATAGCTGCATTAACCTTTGAAAGGAAGGTTTGGAATGAGAAGCATACACCCTCGTGTCTTTCGCCTGTTTTCCATTCCATATA
>CAMFYM010000060.1 GCA_946002045.1 uncultured Clostridia bacterium
TGTTGTCTGTAACTCCTGCCACATCGTCAGCATTTTGAGCTTGTGTTGTGCTTTCCTTGTTATTATTGGTGTTGGGGAGTGACTTTGAGCCTGCAACCGAAATAACAATACCTGCCACTGCCACTGCAATACACACCACAAGAATAACTAAAATGATCACGCCTGCCTTGCTCTTTTTAGGTGGCTTTGGTGAGCCGTTATTACCATTGGGGGAGTTGTAATTATAGCCGTTGTCCCTTGGCTGATACTGATAGCTCTCTGATTGCGGAGGCGTGTAGTATGTGCCATTTTGATTATTTTGTGGTTGATAATAGTTGTTGTAATTATCCATTACTTCTTTATCTCCTTTTTATATATGGGATTGTATGATTTTGGCAGATTGAACACAAATTCAGCCGAATTCTCATCATCGCTTTTTGCGTAAATAGTGCCACCGTGCATTTCAACCATCATTTTAACTATATAAAGTCCCAATCCGGCACCCTTTGCGTCAAGGCTACGGGATTTATCAACCTTATAAAATCTTTCAAATACCTTTGAAAGCTCATTAGGCTTAATACCTATTCCACTGTTTTTTATATGCACCTCAATGCTGTCATTGTCCTCAACCATTGATACTTTAATGTATCCACCCTCGTTTGTGAACTTAACAGCGTTGTCAAAAATGTTGTATATTACCTGATAAATCATATCGGTGTCTGCAACAATATATGTGGGCGACAGTGCATCAAGGCCTTGAATATCAATATGCTTTTCGTCAATTCTTTGCTCAAAGGTTAAAAGAATATGAATAATTTGAGCCGTAATGTCATAGTTAGTGGGCTTCATTTCAAAACTGCCTGACTCAATCTTGCTCATATTAAGCATAGCAACAACAAGGCGAGAAAGTCGTCTAATCTCGTCGCTTACAATTTTTAAATAATAATCTGCCTTGCTTTTGGGTATAGTGCCGTCAAGTATTCCGTCAATAAATCCACCTATTGATGTCATTGGTGTTCTTAATTCGTGGGAAACATTTGACACAAAGCTGCGTCTTGAGGACTCAAGCTTGTCAAGGGAGTCTGCCATATCATTAAAGGCTCTGCCCAAATCTGCCAGCTCGTCGTTACCTTTAACCTCTACTCTGTATGAAAAATCACCGATAGCAAATTTCTTTGCAGCAGCGCTCATTTCTCTTAACGGCTTAACAAAGCTTTTTGTTAAATACCAAATGCAAATGAACGCAAGCACAAGGCATGCAAGCGCAGAGAACACAAACAGCCTCATAACGGCAAGAGTAAGAGTGTTGATATTAGTTTCAGCCGTTGCAAAAACACAGCCGATAATTTGATTGTTACTGTATATAGGATAGCCAACTATGTAGGAAAGCTGGCCGTTAACACTACCCTTACCAACATATCCACCCTCATACACATTTTTAAGCAGAACATCACCCACCGTAAAATCGTTATGATAGGAGCATGGGGGAAGCTCGCCGAAAATCGGAATAGAGTTAGATTTTTCCTTGCAAAGTATTACATTTCCACCAACATCACACACAAAAATATCTGCATCAATAGAGCTTGAAATCAAGCTGAGGGATGCACAAATAACCTCTTTTTCAACCGAATAATTATCATTCATATCCTGAACAATAAGCGTTGCCCTGATGTTTTCTGCAACAGACTGGGTGTTTTCCTTAAGAAGCTTTGTATTTTCGTTTTGTGTATAAACATTAACAAGTGCAATAAGCGTTGTGCCTAATACTGTAATCACTAAAAGGAAAATGGAAACAAAAAGGATAAAATACTTTGCAAATATGTTATTCTTCAGGTACTGTCCCTTAAGAGTATCCTTAATTGACATTTATTTAATCCTTTGTTTCAAATTTATAGCCAACGCCCCATACTGTTTTTAATGCCCACTTGTCAGATACGCCCTCAAGCTTTTCACGCAGGCGCTTAACATGAACATCAACTGTACGGGAGTCACCGTAGTAATCAAAGCCCCAAACCTCGTCAAGAAGCTGGTCACGGGTATATACTCTGTTTGGATTTGAAGCAAAGTGATAGATAAGCTCAAGCTCTTTAGGAGGTGTGTCAACAGCCACGCCCTTAACCTTCATTTCGTAATTGATAATGTTGATTTCAAGATTATCATAAACAACAATTTTTTTGCTGTTATCCTCTTTATCGTCATTGCCGTTAGTACGCCTAAGGACAGCCTTTATTCTCGCCATAACCTCTTTTGCGTCAAATGGCTTTGTAACATAGTCATCAGCGCCAAGCTCAAGACCCAACACCTTGTCAAATACCTCACCCTTGGCAGTGAGCATAATGATAGGAGCATTAGATGTTTTTCTGATTTCACGGCAAACCTGCCAGCCGTCCATTTTTGGCAGCATAATATCGAGCAAAACAAGCTCCGGAGTTTTGCTTTGAAAAACATTAACAGCCTCTTGACCGTCGTTGGCAACATATACTGTGTAGCCCTCGTTTTCAAGATAAAGCTTTAATAATTCGCAAATGTTATGGTCATCATCAACAACAAGAATTTTTGTACTCATTTCATTTCTCCTTCAATAATTTGATTGTATTTTATCACCATAAAATGATGTTTTTTTGGCTTTTTGGTGAATATTTTATAAAAATTTTTAACATTTTTTTAATTGAAAATTACAACAGTTTTACCAGTCTTTACCTCGCATTTCACAGCTTTCAACATAGTCTATAAACTGCTTTGCACACCTTGGCGAACGGCCACCTCTGCGTGTTGCCCACTGCTCTGCCATAAAGCAAAGATGCTCCTGGTCAACCTCAAGCTGTCTGTCCCTTGCAATTTTCATTACAATATCCTGATACTCAAATTTGTTAGGATTTAAAAAGGTTATTGTTAAGCCAAATCTGTCACTAAGGCTTAATTGCTCCTGCATAGTATCGCCACGGTTAACATCGTTCTCTCTGTCGGTAAAGCTTTCCTTAATAAGATGACGCCTGTTTGATGTGGCATATATAAGTATATTTGCCTGCCTACCTGATAACGAGCCCTCAAGTGCAGCCTTAAGCTCACTAAAGGAGGTATCGTTTGAATCAAAGCTTAGGTCATCAATATAGATAATGAACTTCATAGGTGATTGAGCAAGCTGCTCCCTGATAAGCCCTAAATCTGCAACAGCACTTTTCGGTATCTCAATCATACGAAGACCCTGTGTGCAATATTTGTTAAGCAGTGCGTGAACGGTGGAGCTTTTGCCTGTACCCCTGTCACCGTAAAGCAAAACATTGTTGGCAGGGTGACCTGCAATAAAGCTTTCAGTATTATCAATAACCTTCTGCTTTTGCAGCTCGTAATTCTTTAACGCCTCAAGAGTTATTAAATCTGTTGAATTTACAGGGCAGATTTTTTTGTCGCGCCATGTGAATGCAATGTTTTTTGCGTACATACCGTAGCCGTTGGTACGGTGAAAGACAGCTAAATCATCAAGCTGCTTATCCCAATTAGTATTGAGTGGAGCTCGTGGCTCGCCCTTTTCCCAATCAGGCATTGCCTTCAGCATTTCCTTAATCTCCATATCGCCGACTGCCTCGGCAATATCCTGACTGCTGACAGAGGAGATTGCCTCCAGCTTCATAAGGTCAAGCTTAACAGCCTTGATTACGGATTGAGGCAGGCTGTCAACAGTACTGCCACAGGCAGCCCTTGTAAATATATTATCGTCGGTTAGAATACAGTTTGATACATAATATTTTAATGATTTGTACCTTGAAATGATTTTAAAAAAGGTGCTTTGCGCTCTTAACACCTGTGGCGTGTCAACGCTTGACAAAAGACTATATAAAGCGCTTATTACAGCGTCCTCCCTTAAATCATAAATGCAAAGTGTGTCAATATAGTATTTTAACTTTGTGATTTTATTCATACTGTCACTTCCCATAGCATTATTTATTATATAATAAAACATTATAGTAGTTTTTACAAGAGATATTGTCATAATTGGATAAAATAAACAAAATATCTGTTGGATGCAACAATGATTTCGTTGTAAGATGTCTGACAACATATTGACTTTTAATGTAGTTGTATGATATGATACTGAAAAAGAGGTGAGGTAATGAGTAAGGCAGAAAGACTTGCCGATAGTGTTGCACAGCAAATAGTAAGGATGATAGAGGTTGACAATCGCTTTTCCGTTGGTGATAAATTACCTAATGAAAATGATTTTTCAATGGAGCTGGGAGTCAGTCGTTCAACCCTTAGAGAAGCAGTTAAGATTTTAACAACCAACGGTATTCTTGAAATTAGGCGAGGCAAGGGTACATTTGTAACTTCAAATACTATTGTTAATTGCGAGAATTTGAGCGACATTGCATCAGGACTTGATGAGCTGTTTGAAATGCGCTTGATGTTTGAGCCGGATTGTGCTTATTTAGCAGCAGAAAGGGCAACTGACGAGGAAATTGCAACTATTTGCTACTATGGTGAGGAAATAGAAAAAAAGATTTTAAGTGGCGAGGACAGAACGGCAGAGGAGCAGAAATTCCACGAAAGCATAGCCAATGCCACCCACAATTCCTTTGTTAAGCAGTTTATGCCGATTATTTTTAATGCAATAAAAAAGGGCGTGGCTGTTATGACGAAAAATCAAGAGGTCAGCAAGGATAATTTGGCAGACGATAGGCTCATAATGGAGTTCATTAAAAAGAGAAATCCGGAGGGTGCAAGGACTGCTATGCGACTTCACATTATTCACGCAATTGAGCATCTTTAAAAATATTTTAATTTCTTATTGACATTAGACAACTGACAGGCTATAATATGAAATATCAAAAATACAAATGAGTTGTATGACTACTCATTTGACATAATGGAGGAAAATAAAATGGCAGACGCAAGAATTTTTTATGAATCAGATTGCAATCTTGATGTTCTTTCAGGCAAAACCGTTGCTATCATCGGCTTTGGCTCACAGGGACACGCACACGCACTTAATCTTCACGAAAGTGGTGTTAATGTAATCGTAGGTCTTTATGAGGGCTCAAAATCATGGAGTCATGTTGAGAGCCTTGGTCTTAAGGTTATGACAACAGCAGAGGCTACAAAGGCTGCTGATGTTATTATGATTCTTACACCGGACGAAAGACAGGCTACAATCTACAAGAACGACATTGAACCAAATCTTACAGAGGGCAAGGCTTTGGCATTTGCTCACGGCTTCAATATTCACTTCAAGCAGATTGTTCCACCTGCAAATATTGATGTATTTATGATTGCACCAAAGGCACCGGGCCACACAGTACGTTCAGAATACAAAGAGGGTAAGGGTACACCTTGTCTTGTTGCTGTATATCAGGATGCAACAGGTCATTGCCTTGACACAGCACTTGCTTATGGCGCAGGCATCGGTGGTGCTCGTGCAGCAATTCTTGAAACAACCTTTAAGTGCGAAACAGAAACAGACCTCTTCGGTGAGCAGGCTGTTCTTTGCGGTGGTGTTACAGCTCTTATGAAGGCAGGCTTTGAAACTCTTGTTGAGGCAGGCTACGACCCAAGAAATGCTTACTTTGAGTGTATCCACGAAATGAAGCTTATCGTTGACCTTATTTACTCAGGTGGTTTCTCAAAGATGAGATATTCAATCTCAAACACAGCTGAATACGGCGATTATGAAATCGGTAAGCGCCTTATCACAGACGAAACTAAGAAGGAAATGAAGAAGGTTCTTGAGGAAATTCAGGACGGTACATTTGCTTCTAAATTCATCACAGAGAGCAACAATGGTTGGGCTCACTTCAAGGCTAAGAGAGAGCTTGAGGCTTCTCATCAGCTTGAGGCAGTTGGTGAAAAAATCCGTGCTATGTATAGCTGGAACGGCGAAGACAAGTACGCAGAGAAATAATCAAAACACAATTAACAAAAGAAGGCACTCTCAACAAAGAGAGTGCCTCAGACTGTCGATAAATGGGCTGAACCGTGCCTAAGTATAATATGGTTTTATCCTTTTTGTTGACGGACTACTTTTTGCTTTTTACAAAATTTATACCAATCAGCATTATGAAAGGCGACTTGGACATCGAATCCAAGTCGCCTTTTGGCACTTTCCGTTTTTTGCTCGGGGGCAGTACCATCGTACAGCACCCACTCGCAAGAAAACGAAATTCATCCCCATTTCTCGAAGTCTGCCAGCGTGTAGAAATCTGTATTTAAACTTTTTCTACACGATGCGACAAACGGCACTCTCAACAAAGAGAGTGCCTGTTTTGTTTATTTATGCTATTTTATCTGTGCCACCGTTGTTGCTTGATGCGTAGCCAATCCAGGTTGTGCCTGCGTTAAGCTTAACGGTATTTCCGTTTGCGTCCTTAATTTTGAGTAATCCGTTTTCAACAGTCCAGGTGATGTCGGTTGCTGTGCCAAGGCTGATAAGCTTGCCCTTGCCACCTGCAAGCTCGTAGTTGCAATAAACCTCTGACCTGCCGGAGCCCTTGTAGTTTTCCTTAACTACATACTGTGTGTTATCGTAAAGAACGAGCAAATTCTTTCTTGCAACATCTGTTGCGTAGTCGGTGCAGTGATACATCTTATCATCAGCACTGTATGTCCAATCTCTTGTTCTTGTTCTTGAAGAAAAGGTTAATGCAAATGTTGCACATTGAGTGGTGCCAACCTCTTTCTCCTCCTCGTTAAATTCAAGCTTTGAAAGCTTGTTTTCGTTTACCTTTGTTCTGAATTTTGAATTTTTAATTGCATCAGGGAGCTTGTTACCGTAAAGCACGCCGGTGTGCTCTGATGATACACCCCTTGACTTATCTCTGCCAAACAAGCCTACACCGTCGCTGTATGCCATTTGGTTGATGTGGTCAACATTGTCTGTTTGGAAAACAGTGTTAGCACCAACATAGTTGCCCTTGCTGGAGCTTTGTCCCCAGTGAATAAAGATTGAATCAAACAACTGTGAGAATTTAATATAAGGTGGTCTTGCACTACGGATAGGACCGATTTGGTCGGGAACAGCAGTATAGTCAGCGTAGAACCAAAGCATTCTTGTTTCTCCACCTTCAACCTCGCCTTCAAGAATAATATCAGGTGGGTTTTTGCCGTCTGCAATACCCCATTGAGGTCTTGCAGGCTGTGAATTTTCAACAACTATTGCAACAGGTCTTTTGCCTAATGCTGCCTTGTTGAAATCTGTGCTGCCTGTAAGTGGGTTAACAACCTGAACAGGTGCCTGTGTAGTGGTGGTTGTGGTAGTGGTGGTCGTTGTGGTTGTAGGCTCCTCCTTTTTTGAATTTGCTACTGCAACGCAAACGCCCACAATAATAGCAATAGCAGCTATTATTGCAACGGCAATAATAATTATCTTCTTTTTGTTCATAGGTGGCTTACCGTTATCGTCAGATTTCCTTTCCGTAATATTTTCTGTCTGCTTTTCGCCTGTGTCATATGATTCGACGAGAGTGTTAAAATCAATATCGGCGTTGCCTTTCTCCCCTTGAGATGCCACAGCCTCCTCGTTTTTATCAGGCGACGGCGATATTTCTTTTTCCTCTAATTTGTATTTAAGCTCATTTAAAATATCGTCAATTTCATTTTGGTCTGACATAGAATCACATTGCCTTTCCGACTACCGTTATTAAAAATCACATTGTCCTGCCGTAGTCAAGCAGGGCGTGAAGTAAATATAAACAGTGCAATTATACACCCATAGTATTTACATATCCACATTATACCACATATTGTTGTTAATTTCATCATATTTTT
>CAMFYM010000061.1 GCA_946002045.1 uncultured Clostridia bacterium
GTAAGGGCAAATCAGCCAATTTGAACCACGGTTCGGATTGCTATTTATTGCCTATTGAATTTTAATCTTAACACGGTTGTTAAAACTGTTTTGGCAGTTCGCTCAAGCTCTGCTCTTGTGATACCCTCTTTTTTGCCTAAGGTTTTCAGCAATGTTCCGTCGCTCTTATATTTCTTAGCTGTATGTGGTCCTCCCGGCATCAGCACATCCACCTGTGCACGAACACGGTAGGCGTTGTCCTTGATAACAGGAAATTCGGGACTGCTTGAGCTTTGCATCCACCAGTCAGTCATAACACAGCCGTCATATCCCCACTCTCCACGAAGCACGGTAGTAACAAGGTCGTAGTTATAATGACTCCACACACCGTTTATCTTGTTGTAGCTTGTCATAATATTCAGGGGCTTGCTTTCCTTAACACAGATTTCAAAGCCCTTTAGGTATATTTCACGAAGTGCACGCTGGGACACACGGGAGTCGGTTTTTGTACGCCTAACCTCCTGATTATTGCAGGCAAAATGCTTGGGGCAGGCAGACACACCCTGTGACTGAATACCACGAACATAGGCACCACCCATTTTGCCGGAAAGAACAGGGTCCTCGCTGAAATACTCAAAGTTCCTGCCACAAAGCACATTACGGTGAATATTCATACCCGGTGCTAACAAAATATCCGAGCCGTGCTTTACCATTTCCGCACCCATAACCGATGTTAACTCCTCCACAAGAGAGCAGTTAAAGGTGGCTGCTAAGGCAGTACCACAAGGGATAAGTGAAGTGTATTTCCTAATTCTTATTCCTGCCGGACCGTCGGTAGTAATAAGTGCAGGCACACCCTTGTCATTCAGCGACTGAATAATTCCACCAAAGGCACCGGCGTTGCCCACAACACCGTAGGGACTGTTCATCATACCCTGACCACGAGTTAAAGCCTCCAGCTCCTGATTATTTAGCTGAGAAATAAATTCGTCAAGGGTGATTTTGTCCTCTGCCACATCATCAAGCTTATACCCCATGTCGCCCTTAAATCCTATTTCGGCAGGCATATTTTTAAGTATTCTATCCTTAAGATAAGGGCTTGAGGTCTTAACGTTCTCTTTTGCAATTTTGTGTTCTCCGTCCTTTTCCACAGCAACAATTCTGTTAAAGCTGTTTTGAACGCCACACACCTGACTGTGCTGACGGATAACGGTATAATCAAGACTTACCTTGCCTGCAACAGTATTGCACCTAACGCTGTTGCCTGCAAAAAATGTATATTCGCCCTGCTCAATCACATAGGCAAATTGATTACCCGACTTGCCCTCATCATCAAAGCTTGCAATGTCGTAAAGGCTAAAGCTAAAGGACAGCTCCTGCTCACCGTTAGGCTCAAGAGTGTCTGTTTTGGCAAAAGCCACAAGGCTCATTGCCGATTTTGAAAGGTTGCCCTGAGGGGCGTTAGCATAAAGCTGAACAACCTCCTTGCCACTAACCTTGCCTGTGTTTTTAACATTAACAATGCACTTAAAGGTGTCGCCCTGCTGCTCAAAGGATACAGGCGTAATCTCAAATTCCGTATAGCTTAAGCCAAAGCCAAAGGGAAAAAGCACCTTGTCCTTACAGAAGGTTTCAAAATACCTGTACCCAACAAAAATATCCTCGGTATAATTATTAAAATCACTGCCTCCAAAGTCATTGGCACTTGGGTAATCCTGATATTTTTTTGCAATGGTACAAGGCAGCTTGCCGGAGAAATTAGCCCTGCCGGTGAGCACATCAGCCAGTGCGTTACCACTTTCCATACCACACTGCCAGGAGAAAAGGATTGCACTGATTTTATCACCGTATTTCTCCGTCCACTCCATATCAATAATATTGCCACAGTTCATAATTACCGTAACTCTATTAAAATGTGCCGTAACTAAATCAAGGAGCCTAAGTTCTGTATCTGTTAAATAATAGCTGCCCTTAATAAGCTTATTTTCCCTATCCTCACCGGCTGCCCTGCCGATAACAACAAGGGCAGTGTCACAATTTTTTGCAGAGTCCTCAACAAGTGCCTTGTCAATCTCTGCCTCAGGATAGCACATTGGCCAGTGACCCCAAAAGCCGTGATTAACAGGATTTTCGCTGCACCATTTTGTATAATAATCCACCAAAGGCTGATAAAGGTTAACACTGCAATTCTTAAGTCCGTCCAAAAGATTAACCTGATATGGTGCGTTAACATCACCACCACTGCCGTAGCCCACATAAAAATAATCTATTTGGCACCTGCCGAATACTGCCACAGCCTCTCCCTGCTTTAAGGGCAGAGTATCGTTAATATTTTTAAGGAGCACCTGACTCTCTGTTGATGCATTAAGGGCAACAGTGGGCATTGGCTGAAAAACAGATTTACTGCCATTTGCCGACAGCTCCTCCTGCATAACGCCGTTGCCACTAAATCTGTCTATTATTCTTTGCACAAAGCCTTCAATTTTCTGCTTAATTTTCATATGAAAGCCCCCTCACTAATCTTTTATAAAAACAGTATAGCATATCAGCCCACTATATGCTATACTGAATTTGAATATGATAATTATAAATCAACATATATTGTGGAGGTTGTTATGGATATTATTGATTTATCGGGGCAGTGGACAATGAGGGACTGCACAAAAAGCAAGGAGTACCCTGCAATAATTCCCGGCACTGATTTCGGCAATCTTATACGCAACAATGCAATACCAAATCCTCTTGACTCCGGTGACGAAAAAGAGGGCATTGATGTGGGAGAAAGAGATTTTGAGTTTGAAAGAGCATTTACTCTCACAGACAGGGATTTTGAATATAGCAGTATTTACCTAAATTGTGGTGGGCTTGACACTCTTTGCACCTGCTTCATTAACGGCAAGGAGGCGTTTAGGACTAACAACGCCTTTATTCCTATTGACAGGGATATTAAAAAATATTTAACGGTGGGAGAGAATAAAATTCTGTTTCACTTTGACTCTGCCGTAAAATATATTGCAAAAATGCAAAAGGAAAAAGCATTGCCTAAAAACAACAATGGTCTTGACGGTATCGCTTATATTAGAAAGCCCGGATGTCACTTTGGCTGGGACTGGGGCCCCTGTGTGCCCTACTGTGGAATAATTGAGCATATCAGCCTAAAGTGCTGTAACAAAAGAATTACCGATATAAAAATCAGTCAAAATACCCATAAGGAAAGGTCGGTGGTTACCGTATCTGCCTGTGGTGCAGACAAGATTTACATTAAGTCACCTAAGGGCGATTTAATTAGCAGTAACGATAAGGGCGAATTTGTTATCGAAAGCCCTGAATTGTGGTACACAAGGGAGATGTCACAAAAAAGTGAACAGCCACTTTACACCGTTTGCTTTGAAAATGACGAGGAAAAGGTGGAGAAGAAAATCGGTCTTCGCTCCCTGTATCTTGACACCTCTGCCGACGAATACGGCAATAACTTTTGCTTTGTGCTAAACGGTGAAAGGGTGTTTGCCAAGGGTGCAAATCTTATTCCCTTTTCTGCTATATACGAGGACAGCAATAACGAAACTGTGGATTATTATCTTGATTTAGCAGAAAAATCCAATTTTAACATTATTCGTGTTTGGGGTGGAGGAAGCTATGCAAGTGACTACCTAATTGACCAGTGCGATAAACGAGGAATCCTTCTGTGGCAGGACTTTTGCTTTGCCTGCCAAATGTATCCCTTTTACAACGACGATTTTACACAAAATGTACTTGACGAGGTTAAGGCAAATGTGGAAAGGCTCACCACTCATCCAAGCCTTGCGCTGTGGTGTGGCAATAACGAGTTGGAGGTTATGTTCTCCTATTTGCCAAAGGGCACCAAGCTAATGAACGCCTATGAGCAGTTCTTTTATCACACTCTGCCTGATTTCATCAGCGATTTAACAGATGTGTGCTACATTGCCACATCACCTATCGGCAGTGCCTGCTTTAAAGAATATTCGTCAGACAATGTGGGCGATACTCATATGTGGAATGTTTGGCACGGACTGAAAAAGCTTGACTACTACACCACAAGGTATTCTCGCTTTTTGTCGGAATTCGGTCTTGAATCACTGCCGTCAATGAAGGCAATCAAAACCTTTGCTCCACCTGAAGAGTACGATATTACATCACCAAGCTTTAACAGGCACCAAAAGTGCGTTGGTGGTAACAAAAAAATGCTGTTTTATTTAACAGAAATGTTCGATTTCCCAAAGCATTTTGAGGATTTGCCCTACCTGACAGGAATTGTTCAGGCAGAATGTATTAAAAACGCAACTGTTCACTTTAGGCAAAGCAAGGGCAGGTGCAACGGCTCAGTGTTTTGGCAGTTTAATGATGTGTGGAATTGCCCCAGCTGGTCATCTGTTGACTTTGAGGGAATACCAAAGGCTCTTCAGTATAAGGCAAGGGAGTTCTTTGCGCCTGTTACCGTTACCTGTAAAAAGGAAAAGGGCAAGGCAACAATCTTTGCCCACAACGATACTCTTGAAAGGGTAGAATTTGATTTGGAGTTAAGGCTCATTAACCCTGATTGTGTGAAGAATTATCACATTGCTTTAGAGCCAAACAGCTTTAAAGAGGTGGACGAAATTAAGGTAAACAGTCAGTCTGTGCTTTGGCTTCGCTTTAACGACCAAGTTATTACGGAGACATTTACTGCTCCCTCCAAAATGAAGCTGAAAAGGGCAGAAATCAAAGCAACGATTAAGGGTAACACATTAACATTAAAGAGCAACACCTTTGCAAGCAATGTTTTTATTGACTGCGACCAAGTACCAAGCGACAACTACTTTTCTCTTTTAGAGGGTGAGGAAAGGACGGTTACATTTGATGCCCCTCCCCAAAATGTTAATATCATCTGTGCAAACAATATTCCCTTTAAAAAATCTAAAATTAAAAAGGGTCTGTTTAGGCTTTTCTACCGTTTGCAGCCAATGAACATTGCAAACTATTTTTATTACACATATAACTGATGCTAAAAATAAAAATATTGCAAATATCAATAATATGAATTATAATTGCTTTGGTACCTGTAAATATTTCACAGGTGAGAAATAAATATTGATTTAAAGTTTTGAGGACAATATATGACAATTTTCGACATAATCACCCTTGTGGGTGGACTGGCAATGTTCCTGTTCGGTATGAATGTAATGGGTGACAGCCTTGAAAAAATCAGTGGTGGTAAGCTTGAAAGCATATTGGAGCGTATGACCAACAATCGTATTAAGGGTGTGCTTTTAGGCTTAGTTGTTACTGCCGTTATTCAATCATCAGGCGCAGTTACTGTTATGGCAGTTGGCTTTGTTAATAGTGGCATTATGGCACTGCGTCAGGTTATCGGCATAATTATGGGTGCCAATATCGGTACAACCGTTACGGCGTGGCTTTTGTCCTTAACCGGTATTGAGGGCTCAAACATCTTCCTTCAGCTGCTTAAGCCGTCATCCTTTGCTCCCGTTCTTGCCTTTATCGGTATTATTATTTTTATGTTTGCCAAGGGCGAGAAAAAGAAAAGCATTTCCACAATACTTATCGGCTTTGCACTTCTTATGATAGGTATGGACACCATGAGCGGTGCTGTTGAGGGACTTAAAAATGTGCCTGAATTCACAGGTCTGCTTATTAAATTTACCAACCCGATTTTAGGCGTTATTGCCGGCTTCCTTTTAACTACAATTATGCAAAGCTCATCGGCGTCTGTGGGTATTCTTCAGGCGTTATCCAGCACAGGCTCTGTTACTGTGGGAGCAGCATTCCCTATTATCCTCGGTCAAAACATCGGCTCCTGCACTACTGTTCTTCTGTCGTCAATCGGTGCCAACAAAAACGCAAAGCGTGCAGCAGGTGCTCACCTTATGTTCAATGTTATCGGTGTGCTTTTGGCAATGGGCTTATTCTACGGTGCCAACGCTGTTTTTGATTTGCCCTTCTTTGACAAGGCAGTTAACCCTGCATTGATAGCAGTTATTCACTCTATTTTTAACATTTTTGCAACGATTGTTTTGTTCCCCTTCGGCACACAGCTGGAAAAGCTTATGTACCTTATTATCAAGGATAAGCCGGAGGATAAGGCTGAAAAGCCAAACGTTGCTCACGAGGGTCTTGTGGACGAACGCTTTATCATCACTCCGTCATACGCTCTTGACAAGGTTAAGGATAAGTGTAACGAAATGGCACAGCTGGCAAAATCAAACATTTCTATGAGCCTTGACTTTTTAAAGGTGTATAGTCTTACAAAGGACGAGGTTATTCAGCATAACGAAAAAATGCTGGATAAATACGAGGATGAGCTGGAAACATATCTTGTTAAAATCAGCTCCCTTGATTTAAGCATTGCCGACTCAATGAAGTTAAGCGAGTATTCCCACGCCATAGGTAATTTTGAGCGAATCGGTGACTACGGAGTTAATATCCTTAAAACTAAAAGAAAAATGCACAAGGAGCATATCCACTTTACAGATGATGCCAACAAGGAGCTTGATGTTATGGGCAGGGCTGTTAAGGAGATTATCGAAATTTCCACCAATGCCTTTATTAACGATGATGTGGAGCTGGCACAAACTATTGAGCCTCTTGAGCAGGTTATCGACAATCTTAAGGCAGAGCTTCGTGCAAAGCACTCAAAAAGGATGAACGAGGGCGAGTGTACTATTGAAAACGGCATACTGTTCTTTGATATTATCAACTCCTTTGAGCGAATTGCCGACCACTGCTCAAATCTTGCCGTTTGCATTATCGAGCTTTCACAGGGTAGCTATCAAACTCACAGCTATCTCAAGGGCGTTAAAAAATCAAGTAACACAAGCTTTATCAAAAGCTTTGAGGAATATCTAAAGAAATATTCTATAAAATAAAACAAAAAAGATATTGAAAAATACTTTAATTTAGTATATTATATAAAAGTAATATACTGTAAAAAGGGGAATTTTTATGAAACAAAAATCCAAGCTCAGTAAATTTAATAGCTTTTTAGCAGTAGTTCTTGTTGTTGTGCTTGTTGCAACTGTTGTTGTTATTGCAAAAAAGCCTGTACCTGTTGTTGAGGAAGAGGGACCGGCTGATGCTAACGCACTTGTTATTGACGAGTTCAAGGCAGGTACATACGGTGGTGTAGAATTTAAGTCAGACGAGGATGTTATTAAATATTACGCTGCTGCATTTGACAAAACAAAGGCACAGACAAAGGTTTATTCCGACGGCAAGGGTAATACTCCAACCTGGTACGCATTTCTCGGTGAGGAGGACCTTCAGGTTCAAAAGATTATCATTGAGGGCAAAGAGAATGCAACAATCAACAACCTTGTTCCTACTATCGTAGGTGGTCTTTTCACAAAGGGTGCAGTAGGTCTTTCGCCAACAGCAAGTCGTGATCCTGCTCAAGATATAGACGAAGAGGGCAACAGCCTTGCAACCTGCCGTCTTACAGCTG
>CAMFYM010000062.1 GCA_946002045.1 uncultured Clostridia bacterium
GTAAGGGCAAATCTGCCACGATAAACCGTGGTTCGGATTATTACCGTTACCCTAAAGGAGGAATTCATTATGAGTCAATGTTCACACGATTGTTCATCCTGTAAGGAAAGCTGCTCGTCAAGGAAAACGAGCAAAGAGGATTTCCTTAAGCCTATGAACAAGTATTCAAATATTAAAAAGGTAATCGGTGTAGTCAGTGGTAAGGGTGGTGTAGGCAAAAGCCTTGTAACAACACTTCTTGCAGTTAAATGTGCTAAGGCAGGACTAAAGGTAGGTATCCTTGATGCCGATATTACAGGTCCTTCAATACCAAAATCCTTTGGTGTAACAAGTCGTGCAATGCAGGACGAGGAATGCCTTTTGCCTACTGTTACCGACGGTGGAATAAAAATTATGAGCATCAACCTTTTGTTAGAGGATACCAATTCACCTGTTGTGTGGAGAGGGCCTGTAATCAGTGGAGTTATTGAGCAATTTTGGAGCGATGTTCGTTGGGGAGAGCTTGACTACCTTTTTGTTGATATGCCTCCCGGAACAGGTGATGTTGCATTAACCGTATTTCAAAGTCTGCCTGTTGACGGTATTGTGATTGTTTCAACGCCACAGGATTTAGTTAAAATGATTGTTAACAAGGCGTATAATATGGCAAAAATGATGGATGTGCCTGTTCTTGGCCTTGTAGAAAATATGAGCTATTATGTTTGCGAGGATTGTGGCAAAAAAATCAATATTTTCGGTGAATCCCAAATTGACGAAACTGCCAAGGAGTTAGGCTTGCCTGTTCTTGCAAAGCTGCCTATCAACCCTGAAATCAACAAGCTTGTTGACGCCGGCAGGATTTACGACGCTCAGTGTGACGAGATTGATGATTTTGCAGATGTTCTGGCAGGATGCTAAAAATATATTGGAGAGAATAAAATATGAGTAAGAGAGAGAATTATATTAGCTGGGACGAATATTTTATGGGCGTGGCAATTCTTGCTTCAAAAAGAAGCAAGGACCCAAGCACACAGGTAGGTGCCTGCATAGTTAATGATGACAACAAAATTGTTTCTGTTGGATATAACGGCTTTCCCCGTGGATGCAGTGATGACGAGTTCCCTTGGGACCGTTCGGGTGAAAAGGAGAGCGCAACAAAATATCCATATGTTTGTCACGCAGAGCTTAATGCTATTCTTAATTCGGGAGCACATGATTTAAAGGGCTGCAGGATTTATGTTGCACTTTTCCCCTGTAACGAGTGTGCCAAGGCGATTATCCAGTGTGGTATTAAAGAGGTAATCTACATAAGTGACAAGTATAAGGACACAGATTTGGTGCAGGCAAGCAAAAGAATGCTTAACAGCGCAGGAGTTAAGCTAACACATTTTGAGTCAGACAAATCCTTGAGCATTGATTTTGACAGCGAAAGGATTTAGTAATGAAAATCAATATTTATGATTTTGATAAAACGATAATCCCCTTTGACAGTGGCTCCAAATTTTGTGGATATTGCCTTTTGCACTATCCTTATTTGCTGTTGCTGTTGCCATTTGCAATTCCTGTTTTTGCAGTGGCGACTGTCTTAAGACTGCTTCACATAATCAGCTTTACCGATTTTAAGGGATTACTGTTTTCCTTTGTGCCGTTAATACCTATTGATAGGGCAGTTAAGGGCTTTTGGGACAAGTACGAAAGTAGTGTGAACAGTTGGTTTTATGACCGTCAGGGCTATACCGTTGTAATCAGCGCATCCCCTGATTTTCTCCTTGGCGAGATTGCCCACAGACTTAATTTTGACAAGCTTATTTGTACCAAGCATAACAGAAAAACAGGACGCATTATCGGTAAAAACTGTCGTGACGAAGAAAAGGTAAACCGACTTTATCAGGAGTTTGACAGGAATGATATTCAGGTGGTTAATGTTTATTCCGACTCATTAAATCACGACAAGCCTATTTTTTCTTTAGGAAAAAATTGCTTTCACATTGTTGACGGAAAGGTAATTCCCTTTGATTTTGATGAAGCATATAAAATTTGATTGTAGCATATAGAAATTGATTGTAGAGGATTTTTATGAAAAAAACAGCTATTGCAATAATTGCTTTACTTTTAGTGGTGGTATTGTTTGTTGTTTCCTTCAATTACAGGAACAAAAGGATTGAGCAGAGCATTACAAATGACTCCTCCGTAACATATAATACTACTGTTCAAAATACTACAAAAACTGTTACACTAAATGAAAAAAAGAACAAGCTTTTGGTTAAGGACGACAGAAACGGCTTTGAGCTTTACTATGACGGCGAAATTGTTACCGTAAAACAGGGTGATTATCAAAGGCAGTATATGAATTGGAAGTTTTCTGTTGATTTAGAGGTGCCGCAAATTTACAGCAAGGACTGTGACGGCGACGGACAGGCAGAGCTAATGGTTAAGCTTGTTAGTGGCACTCTCGATTACGGCGATAATGAAGGTGAAATTAAGCGCACCTATGTTATCTATATTCTTAAGCCGTATCAGGATGCTGACGGAAACAAAACCTTTAAGGCTTATACCGTTACGGATGACACCTGGAAAACTCCCTTTGAGTCAGCAATCAGGTGTGAAATGACACAGCTTAAAAGCTGCAACAAATATCTTCAGCTTTCTATGGACGACCTGAAGGAAAAGATTGAATATGACGAAAAAACGGGAATTACCTATGACGGACACACCTATTATGCCAAGGCTCTGTCTAATAACAAAAAGGAATATTACACCTTAAGCCGTTGGAGCAAGGGCGTTGGTAACTATAACATTACCGATGACGGAACAATAACTCTTGATATTCAGGTGCTTGTTAATTATGAAGAGGTTAAGGATACTCAGTATGTGGGCAATATTCATTGTGAGGTAGGTATTGTTAAGGGCAGAGTTACTATGGTGCCAAATACTATTGTATTTATTCCTCTTGATGAATTTAAAACTAATGACCCAAGAGAAATTGCAGAAAAAAATTGGGAAAGTGTTATAACAAACAAAAGTACAAATACTAATTTTGAAAGCAAGGATATTGATTGGATTGATACTGAGTTTAATCTGAGCAATCTCGGTGACGAAAGCAGTATTTATTTTGACGCAATGTCAACAAAAATCAAATGTGTTGATAATATCAAATTCACACAAAGTGGTATTGTTTTAACTGCCAAGGAGGGCTACACCTTCTCAAAGCATATTGCAGACAGAGGAGATTTCTCTGTAATCATTAACAAGGGCAAGGATAATGAGGAGGATATAGCATACTCCTGTAATATCAGCAACAAAGACGGCTTAAGTGTAATGACGATTAGGTACGACAAGACCTATGACAAAAAGACATTAGGCAACATTTTAATTAAATTCGGTGCATAGAATTACTAATTATTAACTTTATTTTAAATAGTTAAACTATTGTTGAATTGTATTTTTTAATATGATATTATACTCAAAAGAAACGGAGGTTAGATAAATGAAAGAGGTAATCATTACAGCAGACTCAACCTGTGACTTACCTTTAAATCTTATTGAAGAAAACAATATTATCATCACGCCTCTGACTGTAACCTTGGGTGATAACTCATATCAAGACGGGGTAGATGTTTTCCCAAAGGATATTTATGAGTATGTAGAAAAAACAGGTGTTTTGCCAAAAACATCGGCAGTAACGCCTGCCAGATATTATGAGATTTTTGAAAAAGCAAATGAGCAGGGCAAGTCGGTTGTTCATATTGGATTGTCGTCGGCAATTTCCTCCAGCTATCAAAATGCCTGCATTGCTGCCTCTGAATTTGACGATGTTTACTGTATTGACTCAAAAAGCCTGTGCACTGCAATGGGACTTCTTGTGCTAAAGGCTTGTGATTTTAGGGCAAAGGGCTTTGATGCCAAAAAGATTGCCAACAGAGTTAATGCACTTGTGCCAAAGGTTAGCACAAGCTTTGTTCTTGACGGCCTTGAATATTTGCACAAGGGTGGCAGATGCTCCGGTGTGGCAAAATTCAGTGCCAATGTTTTAGGCATTAAGCCCAGCATAGCCGTTGACCCGTCAACAGGCAAGCTTGATGTGGCAAAAAAATATCGTGGCAAAATGGATGTTGTTTACAAGCAATACATTAACGATTGCTTAAAGGATGTCAACAAAATAGACACCTCAAGGGTTGTCATTGCCAACAGTGGTGGAATCAGTCCGGAGATTATCAGCTTTGCAAAGGGCGTAATTGAGGGCAAATCAAAATTCGATCAGGTGATTTTGGCAGATGCAAATTGCACCATATCATCACATTGCGGACCGAAAACCCTTGCAATATTCTATATCAAAAAATAATAAAAAGGCAGGAATAGCTCCTGCCTTTATTGCATATAAGAGGTTGACAATATGGCTACAAAGGATGAGGTATTAACAGAATTACTTAATAATGATGACTATATAAGTGGTCAGACCCTTGCTGAAAAATCGGGCAAAAGTCGTGCTGCTGTGTGGAAGGCAGTGCGCTCCCTGCAAAATGACGGCTACCAAATTGATGCCGTAACAAACAAAGGGTACAAGCTTTTAAACAGCGATTCACTGCTTTCTGCTCAAGGGGTAAAAAGATATATTAACAGGGATATGGATGTTATTTATTTATGCTCTGTGGACTCCACCAATAATTACTGCAAGCAGCTGCTTTTGCAAAACAAGCAGGGTGAATTTTTAGTTGTTGCAGACAGGCAAACTGCCGGCAGAGGGAGGCAGGGTAAAAGCTTTTATTCTCCTGCCGGAACAGGCGTGTACTTCAGCCTTGTTATCAGGCCTAACACTTCACTGAAAAATGCCGTAACCGTAACAACTGCTGCATCTGTTGCCGTGTGCAAGGCTATTGAGGGGCTGACAGATAAAATCCCCAAAATCAAGTGGGTTAACGATGTTTATGTTGACGGTGGCAAAATTTGTGGAATATTAACTGAGGCAACAACAAATTTTGAGGAGGGCACCGTTGACAGCGTTATTATAGGAATAGGAATAAATCTCAGTACCAAAAGCTTCCCCAACGATATAGAAAATGCCGGTTGCCTTAACGCCCAAGTAAATAAAAATAAGCTGGTGGCAGAAATTGTAAATGAGCTTTTGAAAATTACTGACGGCAATTATAAAAGCTTTATTGATTATTATCGCAGTCACTCAATGGTGATTGGCGAAAGGATTAAGTTTATTCAAAACGGCGTTGTTACTCCTGCCACAGCAATAGCTATTGACGAAGCAGGAGGACTTTTAGTAGAGTTAGAAAACGGCGAAAGAAAGACTCTTCGCAGTGGCGAAATTTCAATAAGAAAAGCATAAAAAATGACTCCCTTATGGTACTTATTGTCTACAATAAGTACCATAAGGGAGCTTTATTTTTATATCTCCTCGGGATAATACAATCCCCAATCCTTTCTTATATCTGTCATAATGGACATAACATCTGTCGTGTAGTCAAGATACATTTTCGAATCTTGTCCTGCCACGGCATTTTCCATATCAATCACCTCGTACCTTAATGCATCATCGGTATTGCCACACTCAATAATCTCCTGATGATTGTCGTCGGTGTAGGTTATCACTGCTCTTTCTCCACGGGGATAATCGTACATTTCAATATACCCCTTGTCAAAGGAAGCAGTGGCTCTTTTTGGTTGCTTTGCGTGTAGCGAAAGAGTGACCGTTGCCATTTCACCCACATTGTTCATAAGCAAAATACCTGCCTGCTCGTCAACTCCACTGGGTGCATTTTTTACCTGTGAGCATATTTGATTTGGCTTTTCGCTCATAAACCAACGAACAAACGAAAGGGCATAAACGCCTATATCAAGCAATGCGCCACCGGCAAGATTAGGGTTAAAAAACCTGTTTGCCATATCGTATTCCTTGTAGCTGCCGAAATTCATTTGAATAATTTTCAGCTCGCCTAATGCGCCACTATCAATAATTTCGTTAAGCCTTTTATATATTGGCATATGATAAATGGTCATAGCCTCAGCTAATATTACATTATTTTCTTCTGCCAATTTTTTTGCTTCCTCAAGCTCGTCAATATTAAGTGTAATTGACTTTTCGCAAAGAATATGCTTGCCCTTTTTCAAGGCTTGGCGAAGATATTTAATGTGAGTGTTATGGGGCGTGGAGATATAGATAATATCAACATTTTCATCATTTAGCGCATCATCAATGCTCTTATAAACATTTGTGATATTATACTTTTTTGCAAAGTCAACAGCCTTGCTGTATGTTCTGTTGGCAACTCCGTAAAGGGTTCGTCCCTCCTTTGCCATTGCCTGTGCAAGCTCGTTTGCAATTACACCACAGCCCAAGCTAACCCAATTATATTTCTTCATTTTAATCACCGAATAATGTTAATAAATTTTGCTTACAGTCCCAATCTTTTCAGCTTTGACATTATCTCCACAAATATGCACCACAGTGCTTGGAAGATAACAATGTTAACGGCGCTTAATTGCTCAATACCACCAAGAATTGCTAAAAGAACCGTTACACCGATTCCCACGGCACAGCCAAAGGAAATAAGTACGCTGAGCATTTTCCTTGTTTCCTCAAGATTTTCTGCTCCACACATTGATGATACAAAGCCAAGGGCACTGCCGTTGTGAACAACATATGCCGGTGACTTTTCGGCACACATATTTGAGTATTTTTCAAATGCTCTGCCGTTTGATAAACTCATAACACGCACAAAGCCGTCAGGTAAGGAGAACAGCTTTGCAATACTTTCGTCGTTGATAAATGGGTCGGCACTCTTAACAAGGACTGTCATACCACTTTTTTCAAGCTTGCGCAGTGCTCTCTTAAGGGTAGGGTCTGCGTTGTAGGATACAACGAACATTGCCATAAGCTTGCCTGTAACGGCAAGATAAAGAATTTTCCTGTCCTTGCGAGTGTATTTTGCCTCAAATTCCTCTCGTGGCACCTGTACACCGTGGTGAATAAGAAGCTCTCTTGTTCCCACAAGAATTTTCTTTCTGTATATCCAGGCAGATGTGCCTAATCTATCCTCATAAACAACACCGTCCACATCAGGCAAAATAGTCTGCTTACCGATAACAACATCGTCAAAAACATAGGATAGCGGGCTTTTTGTTTTCATAATAACGGCAGCAGTTTTAAGGATAACATCATCAGCCTTTGCGCCGTTGAATGTTTTAATGCCGTGAATTTCACAGCTGTTGGCACCAAATAAATCCTGTGCCTCAATAACGATTGCGTTAGCGTTGTCGGCAATTTTTGCTCCCTCAAAGCCGTTAATCATTGCACCGTTTTTATTTGTTGCTCTTGATACACCACGAAGAGCATTA
>CAMFYM010000063.1 GCA_946002045.1 uncultured Clostridia bacterium
CCTAAGCCTTCGTCGGCAGCGTCAGATGTGTATAAGAGACAGCAATAGCATTGTATCCGTGACAAAAAAATCATTTGTCGGGCAGACTGTATTTTGTGTTTTACAGCTCTACCTAGGAACAGTAGCAGAAAGGAAAATTTAATATGAATCAAAACACAAAAAAAATAGCAGGGACCGGACTGCTTACTGCCATTGTAGTTGTTCTTCAGCTTCTCGGCAGCTTTATTAAATTTGGTCAGTTTTCAATTTCACTTGTTCTTATTCCAATAGTAGTCGGTGCGGCGCTATATGGCAAATGGGCAGGTGCTTGGTTAGGTACAGCCTTTGGCGTGGCAGTATTGGCATCAGGTGATGCAGGATTGTTCCTTGCAGTAAATCCTGTGGGCACAGTTGTCACCGTTATAGTTAAGGGCTTGCTTGCCGGATTACTTGCAGGACTTGCATACAGCCTTGTAGAAAAGAAAAATAAGATTGCAGCAACAATTACGGCAGCCATTGTTTGCCCTGTTATTAACACAGGAGTATTTCTTGTAGGATGCTCTGTGTTCTTTGTGGACACAATCAAGCAGTGGGCAGAGGGCGCAGGCTTCGGTGCAAATGTAGGTGGCTATATGATAGTCGGTCTTGTGGGTCTTAATTTTGTTTTTGAGCTTATTGTTAATCTTGTTCTTTCACCTGTAATTGTAAGGCTTGTTGGCATTGGCAGAAAGGAAGCAAAATGATACTTGCAGTAGATGTAGGAAATACAAATATAGTTATCGGAATTTTAAATAAAAGTGAGCTTGTGAACGAATGCAGATTGTCAACATCGGTTGATGATTCGGCAGAGGAATATGCAATCAAGCTTAACAGCATTATTGAGCTGTGTAAAATAAATATCAGCGATATTGAGGGCAGTGTTTTGTCGTCAGTTGTGCCACCACTTAACAGAACAATATCAAAGGCAATTATGCTTATAACAGGCAAAAAGCCTATTGTTGTGGGCCCGGGAGTGAAAACAGGACTTAATATTAAAATCAATAATCCTGCTGAATTAGGTGCAGATATGGTTGTGGGCGCAGTTGCAGGTACTGCAAAGTATCCCTGCCCACAGATTATTTTCGATTTAGGTACGGCAACTACTGCATCGGTTATTGATAAGGACGGTGGATTTTTAGGAGGAGCAATTCTTTGTGGAGTAAAAACAGGCCTTAACGCACTTGCGTCATCAACTGCACAGCTCCCTCAAATTGAGATTGTTGCACCTGAAAATGCAATCTGCACCAACACTATTGACTCAATGCGCAGTGGTACTGTTTTCGGCACAGCAGCAATGCTTGACGGACTTGTAAAAAGATTTGAGAAAGAGCTGGGCGAAAAGGCTACAGTTATTGTAACAGGTGGACTAGGTGGAATAATTGCTGCCTATTGCGAAAGCGAAATGATTGTGGATAAGCATTTACTTATTGACGGTCTTCGTATTATTTATGAAAAAAATTGTTAGTTTGAGGTTGACTTATGGCAATATTTAAAGGATTTAGAGCATTTAGACCATCTGCAAAATTACAGTCTGAAATACCTGCTCTGCCTTACGATGTTATGAACAGCAGCGAAGCAAGAGAGATGGTTAAGGACAATCCCTACTCATTTCTCCATATCGACAGAGCAGAGATAGATTTGCCTGAGGGCACAGACCCTTACTGTGATGATGTGTATAAAAAGGCTAAGGAAAATCTTAAAAGGCTTGAGAATACAGGTGCTTTAATTCAAGATGACTCTCCCTGCTTTTATATTTACAGGCAGATTATGAACGGCAGAGAGCAGGTGGGTATTGTCGGTTGTGCGTCTATTGATGATTACAAAAGCAATGTTATCAAAAAGCACGAGCACACCTTGGCAAAAAAAGAGATTGACCGTATTAACCATGTTAATACCTGTAATGCTAATACGGGACCGATATTTTTAACCTACAAAAATAAAAAGGATATTACGGATATTGTTAATGCTTGGATGGATAGCCACCCTTGTGTTTATGATTTTGTTCAGGATTCGGTGCGTCAAACGGCTTGGATTATTGACGATAACTACACTGTTTCTCGTATCTCACAGTTGTTTAGCCAAGTAGATGCAATGTATATTGCCGACGGTCATCATCGCTGTGCATCTGCTGTTAAGGTGGGTGAAATGAGGAGGGAGGCTAATCCTAATTACACAGGACAGGAGGAGTTCAATTTCTTTCTTGCAGTAGCCTTCCCCGATAACCAGCTTGAAATAATGGATTATAACAGAGTTGTTAAGGATTTGAACGGCTTAAGCGACTATGAGTTTATTGACAAATTAAAGGAAAAATTTGTTGTTACAAAATGCGACGGTCAGTTCAAGCCTAATAAAAAGCATACATTCGGTATGCTCCTTAATAATCAGTGGTATAGCCTTAAGGCAAAGGATTGCATCATAAACAACAATGACCCTGTTGCAAGGCTTGATGTGTCAATTCTCCAGGACAATGTGCTTGCTCCCATATTGAATATCACTAACCCTAAGACAGACGCAAGGATTGATTTTGTAGGTGGTATTCGTGGACTTGGCGAGCTTGAAAGAAGAGTGCAAAATGATATGCACCTTGCCTTTGCTATGTATCCTACAACTATTGATGAGCTAATGGATATTGCCGATGCAGGTATGATTATGCCTCCAAAGTCAACATGGTTTGAGCCAAAGCTTCTTTCGGGTATGTTCATCCATCACCTTTCTTAAAAATATTGCATTTAGCACTTTAATATGATAAAATGAGTGTAATGAATTTTATCGGAGGTAGAATATGAAAATAGCAAAGGAATACTCGGCAAATATTGATATTGAAAAGAATACCGAATATGCCGTTAAGGGTATTACAAAAATCTGTAAAAAAATAGGTCCTCGTAAGCCCGGTTCACCTGAGGAGCTTCGTGCTCAGCAGTGGATGGAAAGGGATATGAAGAATTATTGTGACAAAACAGAGATTGAGTCATTTACCCTACACCGTCAGGGCTTTATGGGATTTATTCCGTTTACTGTTGCCTGTGGTGTTGCGTCTGTTTTTGTTAACTGGTTTGCATCTCCCGTTGCTGCACTGATTCTTTGCGTGCTGGCATTTATTCCACTTTTGTTTGAATTTTTGATGTATAAGCAGTTTGATGATTTCCTTTTTCCAAAGCAAACATCACATAATATGATTGCCACAAGAAGTCCAAAGGGCGAAACTAAAAAAAGACTTATTATGATTGCTCATTCCGACAGTCAGTTTGAATGGAAGCTAAATTACCTTATGGGTGGCTTACAGGCAAAGCTTTTTGTAGAAATTCCGGCTGTTGTGGGCTTAATTGTTCAAACAGTATTCGCCGTAATTTGCCTTATTGTTGGCAATGGCAGTGCTGCAATGGATATTGAAAAGGCAAAGGGTCTTTTCATTGCATTGTTTGTTGTTGCCTGTGTGTTTATTCCTTTTGAAATTGCATTTTTGTTCTTCCAAAGCTGGAATAAATCTGTGCCCGGTGCGTCGGATAACCTTTCAGGCTGTTATACAGGTATGGGCACAATCAAGGCTCTTGCAGAGGCAGGAATTGAGTTTGAAAACACAGAGCTTGTAATGATTTGCTCAGGCTCAGAGGAGGCAGGACTCCGTGGTGCAAAGGCATATGTTAAGGCACACGAGCAGGAGCTTAAGGATTTGCCTACTGTTGTTGTTGCACTTGATACCTTCCGTGATTTAGAGGATATGGCTGTGTATGACCGTGACCTTTCCGGCACAGTTCAGCACGATTGGGGTGCAAAGCATCTTGTTAAAAATGCTGCTGCAAACTGTGGATATGACTTAAAATTTGAGTCAATTTATATCGGAGGCTGCGATGCTGCTGCATTTACACAAAAGGGGATTAAGGCAACCTGCCTTGCAGCAATGAATCCTGACCCACCTCGTTATTATCACACTCGCCTTGACACTCCTGAAAATCTGCGCCCTGAATGTATTTCAGCAGGTATCGAGATTATGTGCGAGGTTGCTTGTATGTATGACAAGGAAGATTTGCCAACAAAGTAATCAACTTAAAAATAATTAAATATTTGTATAAATCACCTGTTACTGTAAAAAATATAACAGGTGATTTTTTATGGTTTTAATGTTCGTTAAAGCTTTTATTGTTGGCGGAATTATCTGTGTTATCGGTCAGCTTCTTATTGACTTAACAAAGCTTACCCCTGCAAAAATCCTTGTTTTGTTCGTTTGCCTTGGTGTGCTGTTGGGAGCAGTAGGTGTTTATCAGCCACTTGTTGATTTTGCAGGAGCAGGGGCAACCGTCCCGTTAACAGGCTTTGGCAACGCTCTTGCAAAGGGCGTTAAGGAGGCAATCCAAAAGGACGGCTTTTTAGGAGTTATAACAGGAGGTCTTAATGCTTGCTCGGCAGGTATAACCGTTGCAATGATAAGTGCTCTTGTAGTAGCATTGGTATGTAAGCCTAAGGATAAATCTTAGGCTAATTTTGTCGAATTATTTAACTTGAAAATTTTTGTTATTTATGTTATAATGCTCTCATAAAATATGATATGGAGGTTTTTCCTATGGCTATGACTTATGAATCAGTCGTTTTGGCTGCAAAAAAGAAGTTTATGAACGCAGATGTATCTTCTGTTCAGGGTACAATGGCTTTCCAAATTAACCTTGTCGGCAAGGTTGAGGGCATTTTCTACATAGAGATTAAAGACGGTAGAGTTAATGTTGAGCCTTATGAGTACTACGACAGGAATGCTATCATCACAATGAACGCAACTAACTTCACAAAGCTCATTAACGGCAAGCTTGATCCTGTACTTGCCTTCACAACCGGCAAGCTTAAGGTTGACGGCGACATCAATGCTGCTCTTGAAATGATTAAGTTCATTAAATAATTTTATAAATTTCTTGTGGGATAGCTAAATGCTATCCCTATTTTGTAGGTGATTTTATGTTTAGAGAAGTAGAATTTTCACAGGTTAAAAACAATGTGGTGGATTTACTTAAGAATAATTGGGGACTTGTAACAGCAGGTGACAGGAACGGCTGTAATACAATGACTGTTTCCTGGGGTGCAATCGGTGAGCTTTGGGGCAAGGATATGGCAACTGTTTATATTCGTCCCCAAAGATATACAGAGGAGTTTTTGAACAAAAACGATTATTTCACATTAAGCTTTTACAGCCTTGATGATAAAAAGCGTATTCACGGTATATGTGGCTCAAAAAGCGGCAGAGATGTTGATAAGATTAAGGAATGTAGCCTTTCTCCTTGCTTTGACGAGCCTGCACCTTATTTTGAAGAGGCAGAGATTGTCCTCCTTTGCAAAAAGGCTGCAAAAAGCAGATTTGACCCAAAGGATTTCATCGACACTGCAATAGATGAAAATTGGTATCCTCAAAAGGATTATCACTTCATCTACTACGGCGCAATCGAAAAGGTGTTAGTTAAGAAATGACAAAAATCCGTTGACTCGTTATCAGTCAACGGATTTTTTTATTTCAACATAATTTTTCATTTATTCACTCCTGATAATATTATTCGTGAATAATTATACAATACACTATGAGTGGTGTATTGACTTTACACTATATCTGCAGTATAATTGCTTGTGAAATATTAGAATTACTTTGGAGGAGTAGTTATGAAAAAATTTTTATCAATATTATTGTCAATAGCTATGCTGTTTACTATAACGGCAGGACTTGATTTTTCAGCATTTGCAGCAACTTATTATGAAAGTGAGGATAATGACGATTATTATTCAGCTGACTATGTTGCAGCAAATTCGACTATTTACGGAATTTGTACAGATAGTTACGACGAAGACTGGTACGAATTTACATTAAATTCATCAGCTAAGGTAAATGTTAATTTTTCCTTTACCCGTGCTGACAGTGATGGCTATTGGCGTATTCATATATATAAGTACGAGGGTGGAAGCAGTTATAGTGAGTTAGATTATGAATTCGCATATTGCTATGACGGAGCATTTACTTTTAATTCTTTAGGGTTACCGGCAGGAACATATTATATTCATGTAAATTCAACTGGAAGTGCTGTCGGAAAACAATACGCAATAACTCCTAATTGCACATATACATCAAATTGGGAAACTGAGTTTAACGAAGAATACTACTCTGCTGATCCACTGAGCTTTGGTACTACTCGATACGGCGTTTGTACAGATGGTTATGATGAAGACTGGTACAAATTCACTTTATCCTCATCTGACAGAATAAAGGTTTCTTTTTCACACAGTAAATACAATTCCGATGGCTATTGGCGTGTTCGTATATATAAGTACGAGGGTGGAAGCAATTATAGTGAGTTAGATTATGAATTCGTATATTGCTATGACGGAACATTTACTTTTAATTCTTTAGGGTTACCGGCAGGAACATATTATATTTATGTAAATTCATCTGGAAGTGCTGCCGGAAAACAATATGGTGTAACAGTAAATTATTCTGTTGGCACTCCATCAAGTGTTAAAACTGCAACTCGCAATACAACAAGCCTTAAGTTAAGCTGGGGCAGGGTGTCCGGTGCAACAGGCTATCAGTTACAGAGAAAGACAAGCACAGGCTATACAGGCGTTGCAAATACAACTGCCAACTATGCAACAGCAACAGGTCTTAAGCCGGGCTATGCTTATGAATTTAGAGTAAGAGCATACAGAAAGGTTAACGGAAAATATTATTACAGCAGCTGGAGAACCTTTAAGGATGTAACAAGACCTAACGGCGTCAGCCTTTCAGGATTAACAGCTTATTCATCAGGTCACAAGATTAAAGCAAGCTGGAAGAAGGTTAGTGGCTACGCAACCGGCTATCAGGTAATGTGGGCAAAGGACAAATCATTTAGAAATGTTGTTGGTTCAAACTACATTAACGGACAGGGCAATGTTTCCTACACTCGTGCTAATTTCTCAAAGGGCAGAAATTACTATGTAAGAGTTCGTGCCTACAGAACAATAAACGGCACAAAGTATTACGGCGCTTGGTCAAATGTAAGATATGTCAAAGCAAAATAATATAAAAGCAACAGCGACGGATTTTTTCGTCGCTGTTGCTTTTATCTAAAACAGTATATTATCTGTCTCTTATACACATCTGACGCTGCCGACGAAGGCTTAGG
>CAMFYM010000064.1 GCA_946002045.1 uncultured Clostridia bacterium
CAACAGTCCGGTGGACTGTTGAGATGCCTTGCGACTATGCGTTGTTTTTGTATATTATAGTATTACCATACAATTTTTTAATAATATTTCACCAATATGCTTGACAAATGGAAAAATAATGCTAAAATAGTAATTGTTAGCACTCGACGGTATAGAGTGCTAACAAAATATTACAAATTATTTAAGAGGTGACTATTATGACTATTAAACCACTTGCAGATAGAGTTCTGCTTAAGTCTATGGAAGCAGAGGAAACAACAAAAAGTGGTCTTATTTTGGCTGCATCTGCACAGGAAAAGCCTGAAATGAGCGAGGTCGTTGCTGTTGGCCCCGGTACTGACGAAAACCCAATGACAGTAAAGGTCGGCGACAAGGTTATCATCGGCAAATATTCAGGCACAGAGGTTAAGCTTGACGGCGTTGAATACACAATAACTTCAATCAAGGATATTCTTGCAGTTGTAGAATAATTTTAGAAAGGATTTGATTTTATGGCAAAAGATATTATTTACGGCGAAGAAGCACGCAAGGCTTTGCAGTCGGGTATTGATAAGCTTGCAAACACAGTTAAAATTACATTAGGACCAAAGGGTCGTAATGTTGTACTTGATAAAAAATACGGTTCACCACTTATCACCAATGACGGTGTTACTATTGCAAAGGAGATTGAGCTGGAGGATCCATTTGAGAATATGGGTGCGCAGCTTGTTAAAGAGGTTTCATCAAAAACAAATGATGACGCAGGTGACGGTACAACAACTGCAACACTTCTTGCACAGGCACTTGTTCGTGAGGGTATGAAGAATGTTGCTGCCGGTGCAAATCCAATGGCAGTAAAAAATGGCATTAAGGCTGCTGTTGATAAGGCAGTTGAGGCGATTAAGGCAAATTCTCAGCAGGTTAAGGGCACAGCAGACATTGCAAGAGTAGCTACTGTTTCTGCTGCTGACGAATATGTTGGTACACTTATTGCAGATGCAATGGATAAGGTTTCGGCAGACGGCGTTATTACTATTGAAGAGTCAAAAACTGCTGAAACCGTTTGTGAGGTAGTAGAGGGTATGCAGTTTGACAGAGGCTATATCTCACCTTATATGGTAACAGATACCGACAAGATGGAGGCAGTTATTGACGACGCAATGCTCCTTATCACAGACAAGAAGATTTCATCTGTTCAAGATATTCTTCCACTTCTTGAGGCTGTGCTTAAGTCAGGTCAAAAGCTTGTTATTGTAGCTGAGGATGTTGAGGGTGAGGCTCTCCAAACAATTCTCCTTAACAAGCTTCGTGGTACATTTACCTGCGTTTGCGTAAAAGCACCGGGCTTTGGCGACAGAAGAAAGGATATGCTTCAGGATATTGCTACTCTTACAGGTGGTCAGGTTGTAACATCGGATTTAGGACTTGAGCTTAAGGACGCAACAATGGCTATGCTGGGTAAGGCTCGTCAGGTTAAGGTAACAAAGGAAAATACTATAATCGTTGACGGCGCAGGTGACAGTGCTGAAATTAAAAACAGAGTTGCCCAAATTAAAACTGCTATTGAAAACAGCACATCTGATTTCGACCGTGAAAAGCTTCAGGAAAGACTTGCTAAATTAGCCGGTGGTGTTGCAGTTATTAAGGTTGGTGCTGCTACCGAAACCGAAATGAAGGAAAAGAAGCTTCGTATCGAGGATGCTCTTGCAGCAACAAAGGCTGCTGTTGAGGAGGGTATCGTTGCCGGTGGTGGTGTTGCACTTGTTAATGCTATTCCTGCTGTTGAGTCCTTGCTTGACACAGATGATGCTGACTTTAAGACAGGTGTATCAATCGTTCTTAAGGCACTTGAGGAGCCAATCCGTCAAATCGCTGTTAATGCAGGTCTTGAGGGCTCTGTAATTCTTGATAAGATTAAGAATTCCGATAAGGTTGGCTTTGGTCTTAACTTTGCAACAAACAATTATTGCGATATGATTGAGGAGGGTATTGTTGACCCTGCAAAGGTTACTCGTTCTGCAATCCAAAACGCAGCTTCAGTTGCAGCAATGGTACTCACAACAGAGTCACTTGTTACAGATATTAAAGACCCACAGGCTGATGCAGCACAGGCAGCAGCTATGGCAGCAGCCCAGGGTGGCGGAATGTACTAATGTTCTTAGGTCAGGGGCTTGCTCCTGTCGTATCTTTAAAATATTATTTTGGACTTGGACATCGAATCCAAGTCCTTTTTATTTTACTTGACAAATAGTATACCTTGGTTTATAATGTATATACATTAGAAATCGAGGTATTATTATGAAAATCAGTAAAGAATTAATTAAAGGTAGCTCCACGATTCTTGTTTTAAGTGTTCTTGAAAATGAGGATTTGTACGGATACAAAATCGTTAAGGAAATCGAAAAGCTTTCGGAAAATGTATTCTCTATGAACGAGGGTACCCTTTATCCTATTCTCCACTCCCTTGAGTCAGAGGATTACCTTCTTGCATATTGGGAGGAGTACGAGGGAAGAAAGCGTAAGTATTACCATATTACAAGCAAAGGAAAAATGCTTTTAAAATCAAAAAAAGAGGAGTGGAAAACCTATTCCGTAGCAGTGAATAAGGTTCTTAACTTTGCATAAAATGAGCGATTATATCAACAGACTAATCAGTAGGATTGTAAATAAAAAAGCAAAAACCATTGTAAAAAATGAGCTTGATGACCACTTTTCTGAATTAGTAGATTACTATTTAGATATAGGCTATAATCAGGAAACAGCCAAAGCAATGGCAGAGGAGAGGTTTGGTGAAGCACCTGAACAGGTTGGCGAACAGCTTTCCTCAATTCATTACAGCAAGATAAAAAATATTATTTTTATCATTTCAATCATAGTCAGTGTTTTGCTTGGCTTATGGGGATTTGTCAATCAAATTGCTGATTCTATAAGCGAATTTACTATATCAACATCAGTTTTATTGATGCTTTTGTTTTTCATTAACCTATTGCTATCGCTTAAATTCAAGTCAGTAGCATTTTCCTTATGTGGTTTGCTTCAATTATTTCCGTTATACCTAAATGTAATTACTCTAATTCTTATGATTATTGAAGGGCTTACCGGTAGATTAGATAGGCTTATTCAATGCTGTATTATGTACGAAGCATATACTATCGGCGAAGCACCCAAGCATTTAGCCGGTGTTCTTGTTTCGATATTGCTTTTGCTTGATGTGTTGTCAATTATTCTTGCTATTAAGTTTAATAAATTATGCTTTGGCAAAAAAGCAATGAAATTTTCATTGGCGTTAAAGCATATTATTAGGCTATTGATTGTGATACTCTTAATATTTTTCATAATATTGATTGCAAAATTCAACAGTATATTTGCTCAGCAGACATTTAATCACCTTGACCAAATTATAGCAGTGGAAAGCAATGTGCCTCTCAGTGAGGAGAGGCTAAATGAAATTTGTAAATATAATGATTATGAGCATAGTTATGACAATTATTTGTTTATTCATATTGAAATATTTTCAACTGTGCCTCATACTCATTGCGACGGAAATTTCTATAATGGTAATGTAAAAACACTTGAGAACAAATTTGACAGCTATGTTAGCTTTATGACCTATGAATTTACAGCCTCATATTCAACAAACAGCAAATATGTTTATTTCATACCCGAATATTATGATAACGAAATAGATACCTCAAGTGCCGTCTGCGTTCAAACAGGCAAGGGAGAGGAATATGTGTTTTCTTATAACAATGACTACTATGTTATCAAAGTAAAGGTAAGATAATTTTGTATTTATATAAGTAAAAAGCCTTGACAAATTTTACCTAAAGTATTATTATACTTACAATAAATTAACACGATGACGAGAACAAAGCCTGCTTATGTGCTTTTTCAGAGAGCTGATGGTTGGTGTGAATCAGCAGAGCAGTAAATAGGAAATCATCTTTGAGTGGCTATGCTGAATTAAGTAGGTATAGACGGCTTCCTCCGGTATCAGGATAGTGTATGACAGTACATAAAGTGCGTTTTTTAACGAAAAAGAGTGGTACCACGGTATTTATTATCGCCTCTTTGCCTACGGGCAAGGAGGCTTTTATTTTTATATGAAAAGAGGGTTTATGATGGCAGATTTGGTAGAAATTCGTTGGCACGGTCGTGGTGGACAGGGTGCCAAAACGGCTGCTCTTTTGTTGGCAGATGTTGCCTTCAAAACAGGTAAATTTGTTCAGGGCTTTCCTGAATACGGTCCGGAGCGTATGGGCGCTCCCATTACAGCTTACAACAGAATTAGCAGTAATGAAATTAGGGTTCACTCCAATATTTATGAGCCGGACTTTGTTGTAGTAGTAGATAGTGGTCTGTTAGATGTTGTTAATGTTACGGAAGGCCTTAAGGATAACGGTGCAATAGTTGTTAATACCCATAAGTCACCTGAATATATCAGAGAAAAAATAGGGGACTATAAGGGCAAAATTTATACCATTGATGCCCGTAAGGTTTCAACGGCGTGTCTTGGCAAATATTTTCCTAACACTCCGATGCTTGCTGCCATTGTTAAGGTGTCAGGCGTAATGGATAAGGAAACATTTTTTGCAGAGATGGAAAATTCTTTTTCTCACAAATTCTCATCAAAGCCTGAAGTTATCGCCGGTAATATGAATGCTTTAAAAATGGCTTATGAGCAGGTAAAGGAGGAACAGTAATGAATAGTACAAAAACAGATGTTAATAAGCTTCCTCTTGATTGTAAATGGCAGGAGCTTACAGAGGGTATGCAGGTTTACGGTCCTGCAACATCTCTTGAGTTTAACACAGGCGAATGGACCTCTGTTAAGCCTGTGGTTGATGAAACAAAATGTATTCATTGTCTTATGTGTGTGCCTGTTTGCCCTGATAGCTGTATCAGCGTAGTTGACGGAAAGCGTACACCTATCGACCACAATCACTGCAAGGGCTGTGGTATTTGTGTTAGGGCGTGCCATGTGGGCGCAATTTCTATGAGGGGGTAAAGTAATATGTCAAGAAAAGATAGACTTAGTGGTAACGAGGCAGTTGCAGAGGCACTTCGCCAAATCAATCCCGATGTTATGGCTGCTTTCCCAATTACTCCATCAACGGAAATTCCACAGTATTTTTCAAAGCTTGTGGCTAACGGTTTAGTTGACAGCGAGTTTATTCCTGTTGAATCAGAGCATTCTGCAATGTCAGCAGTTATCGGTGCACAATCAGCCGGTGCAAGAAGTGTTACTGCCACCTCATCAGCAGGTATGGCACTTATGTGGGAGGAGCTTTACCTTGCTTCTTCAAACAGACTTCCTTGTGTTTTAACTCTTGTTAACCGTGCACTTTCAGGTCCAATCAATATTAACTGTGACCATAGTGACTCAATGGGTGCAAGGGATTCAGGCTGGATTCAGATTTATGCAGAAAATAATCAAGAGGTTTACGATAATCTTTGTATGGCTTATCGAATTGCAGAGCATAAGGATGTAATGCTTCCCGTTATGATTTGTCAGGACGGCTTCATTACTTCACACGCAGTAGAAAATATTGTTCTTAATGAAGACGAGGATGTTAAGAATTTTGTTGGCGAATATGAGCCTGAAAATTCACTACTTAATCCTGAATGTCCAATGGCAGTTGGACCATACAGCGTTACAAATTATTATTTCGAGGCAAAAAGAGCACAGGCTGAGGCACTTAAAAATGCAAAGCAGGTAACTCTCGATGTTGCCAAGGAGTACGCAAAATTCTCCGGCAGAGAGTACGGACTCTTTGAGGAATATAAAATGGACGATGCCGATTATGCCGTTGTAATTATCGGCTCTGCAGCAGGTACTGCAAAGGATGCCGTTGATAAATTAAGAGAACAGGGCGTTAAGGCAGGTCTTATAAAAATCAGGCTTTTCCGTCCTTTCCCGGCAGAAGAAATTGCAAAGGCACTTGAGGGTGTTAAGACAGTTGCTCTTATGGACAGAACTGAGTCATATAACGATAGCTGTGGTCCAATCGGTGCAGAGGTTACAACTGCTCTTTACAGAGCAAAATCAAATGCTCTTACCGTTAACTATGTATATGGTCTTGGTGGCAGAGATGTTAAGGTGTCGGATATGATTGGTGTTTATAAAGAGCTTGAAAAGATTGCACAGGACGGTAAGGTGGAAAATCCTTATCGCTATATGGGCGTTAGAGAGTAAGGAGGACGGTTTTAATGTATAATTTTAAAGAATATGTAAGCAGGGAAGACCGTCTTGTAGGTGGTCACAGAATGTGTGCCGGCTGTGGTGGAACAATAGCAGTAAGAAATGTATTAAAGGCAATTAAGCCCGGCGATAAGGCAGTTATCGGTAATGCAACCGGCTGTCTTGAGGTTTCAACCTTTATGTATCCATATACTGCATACAAGGACAGCTATATCCATAATGCCTTTGAAAATGCAGGCGCAACCATGTCCGGTGTTGAGGGTGCGTATAATGCTCTTAAAAGAAAGGGTAAGCTTGACGAAACATATAAATTCATTACCTTTGGTGGTGACGGTGGTACATACGACATCGGCTTTCAGTCATTGAGTGGTGCTATGGAGCGTGGTCACGATATGGTCTATGTTTGCTATGATAACGGTGCTTATATGAATACAGGTATTCAGCGTTCATCAGCAACACCGATGTTTGCAGATACAACTACAACACCTGTGGGCAGAGAGTCCCTCGGTAAGCCACAGTACAGAAAGGACCTTGCAGCAATTATTGCAGAGCATCAGGTTCCTTATGTTGCACAAACAACCTTTGTTCAAAACTTCCGTGACTTATACAAAAAGTCAGAGAAGGCAATTTACACAAAAGGGGCAGCATTCCTTAATATTATGGCACCTTGTCCAAGAGGCTGGAGATACCCAACCTATGATATTATGGAGATTTGCAAATTAGCAGTAGAAACTCGCTATTGGCCTTTGTTTGAGGTAGTTGACGGAAAATGGATACTCAACTATGAGCCAAGGAATTATGTTCCTATTGAGGAATGGCTTGTTAAGCAGGGAAGATTTAAGCATATGTTCAAGCCTGAAAATGAATGGATGATTGAAGCCTTCCAAAAGGAAGTTGACAGGCGTTGGTATGAGCTTCTTAACCGAGTTACAGAGGTTCGTGGCGCATAATAAAACA
>CAMFYM010000065.1 GCA_946002045.1 uncultured Clostridia bacterium
ACGAAAGTCCCTTCTTCTGCACCAAAAACAAGGATTGCTTTTTTGAGTAATCCTTTTTTTATGGGACTTGAACCCTCACAATAAATAATACAAAAACTGACGCACTACTGTACGGCAGTTTTTGAGAGGAGAAACAATTGCAGTGATTGTTAGCAAATGCGTTAGCGTTTGCTTTAATCACGGAGATTGTTTCGACGAAAGTCCCTTCTTCTGCACCAAAAACAAGGATTGCTTTTTTGAGTAATCCTTGTTTTTTTATGGGACTTAAACCCTAAATATAATTTTACAAAACTGTGAATTTGTGGTATATTATATTCAATATTATTGTTTTGAGGTTTAATAATGAAAAAAGTATTTAATGCTGTGCTTATAATCATTACCATTTTATACAGCATTTGGTATGCAGGCTTAGGTGGATTTGTGGGTAACAAGGGTGCCTTATCTAAAATCGGATTAGAGCATCCTGTGTTATTTGCTATTTGGGGAATACTTACCTATTTTTCTTTAGCATATAGCATAGCATTAGGATTTAGAAAAACAAAATATATATTTTACATACCATTATTGACATTATCCTTTGTTGGTATGGTGCTGACATTAACATGTGAATTTGATTACGCAAATCATACGCAATATGTACTTCACTGCATCGGTTCTCTGGGATTTTCCGTAATTACGGGAATATGTGTATTTTTATTGTTTTTGGTTTCAAGAGCAAGGGTATTAGCTGTTACTTGTGGCATTATACTGATTACCGATTTAGTCCTGCTGATAATATTTAAGGAAACGGCAATTATTGAACTGTTTCCTATTATTTCAGGCTATATATTGCTATTTATTTTTAATCATATTAGGGAGAAAAGTAAGGTTGAAATTAAGTGATAAATTAAATGACATAATAACATATCCTTTTCATATGCCGGGTCACAAAAGAAACGAAAAATTCAATATTCCTTCTGCCGACATTGACATAACGGAAATTGACGGATTTGATAATCTGCATTGTCCTGAGGGAATTATTAGGGACTTAGAAGATGATCTTTCAAGCTTATTTGAAAGTAATAAAAGCATTATATCTGTCAATGGTTCAACCTGCTGTATTCTTGCGTCAATATGCGCTGTATGTGACAAGGGAGATAAAATTATCATTGCAAGAAACTGCCATAAATCTGTATATAACGCCTGCTTTTTAAAGGAGCTTGATGTTAAATACATTGAACCTGAGTTTGATATAGATTTAGGCACATACACTTATGTTACGCAAGAGGCAATAGACAAGGCTTACACTGATAATAAGGATGCAAAGGCGATTGTTATTACCTCTCCAACATACGAGGGATTTATCAGCAAGGTTAAGTCCCCTATTCCGTTGATTGTTGATTCTGCCCACGGAAGTCATTTTGGTTTTGCTGATTGGTTGCCGAAAAGAAGCAGTGGTGACATTGTTATTAACTCACTGCATAAAACACTTCCCTGCTTAACTCAAACGGCTGTTGTTAATATTTACAACAATGAGTATGCTGATAAGATTAAAATATATATGGACATTTTTGAAACAAGCTCGCCAAGCTATATTCTGTTAAGCTCAGTAGATAAATGCATTGATTTTGTAAAAAATTCTAATGCTGAATTTGAAAAGTACAAGCTTTTACTTGATGATTTTTATAATAAGGCAAAATGCATTAACAAAATAAGAATTCACAATAATGATGATTTAACAAGAATAATAATTTCTGCCCCAGGCTACACAGGTAACGAGCTTGCCGAGCACTTGAGAAATAACGGAATAGAGGTTGAGGGTGCAACACTTAATTATGTTATTTTGATTTCTACCGTTGCCGATACAAAGGCAGGCTTTGATATGCTGATAGATGCGCTTAAGGCTGTTGAAAATCGAGACGGTATTGAAAAGTTCTGCTATGCATTTGATATACCTAAAAAGCAATGTAAGGCAAGTGATATTGATAAAACTATACTTACAGATATTGATAAATGTGTAAACAAGGTTAGTGGAGAGTACATTTTTGCTTATCCACCGGGTATTCCTTTAATTGTGCCCGGAGAAATAATCAGTAAGGAGATTGTTGATTATATTATGCTTAGCATAAAAAATAATGTAAATATTTTATCCGACAGCAATCAACTGCCTAATCACATATTGACAAAGGCATAACAATAATGTAAAATATATACGATAAAATTAAGAAAGAGGTGTTCTCTGTGAAAAGAATTAACACTTTAAGCTCACGCAATCTTTGCGAGTCAGCTAAAAAGGGTGGCTGTGGTGAGTGCCAGACTTCTTGCCAATCAGCAAGCAAAACTTCTTGTTCAGTAGCTAACCAGAAATGTGAGCAGCTTAAGAAATAAGAAATAAAAATTTTGGATTAGGTGGGAGCTTCCCACCTTTTTCTTTGGAGAAAATATGATACACGCATATAAGATGAATGGCTATAATATTATCATTGACCAAAACAGTGGTTGCGTTCACTCTGTTGATGAGGTCGCTTATGATATTATAACTATGTACGAAACAAAAACTAAAGAAGAAATTAAAGCATATATTCTTGACAAGTACAGTGATTGTGAGGATGTAACATCAAGTGAAATTGATATTTGCTTTGATGATATTGAGTCACTCATAGCAGACGGCAGATTGTTTGCAAAGGATACTTTTGAAAAGGAAGCAAGCAGCTTTAAAAAGCGCCAAGGTGTTGTTAAGGCAATATGCCTGCATGTGGCGCACGATTGTAACCTTGCATGCAAATACTGCTTTGCCGGCAAAGGTGAATATGACGGTCCAAAGGGGTTAATGAGCCTTGAAACAGGCAAAAGAGCTTTAGACTTTTTAATTGAACAAAGTGGTACAAGACGAAACCTTGAGGTAGATTTCTTTGGTGGTGAGCCACTGCTTAACTGGGAGGTTTGCAAAAAGCTGGTTGAATACGGCAGGCAGCAGGAGAAAATTCATAATAAGAATTTTAGATTTACACTTACTACCAACGGATTGCTTATTAACGATGATGTAATTGATTTTTGCAATAAAGAGATGGGCAATGTTGTATTATCTCTTGACGGCAGAAAAAAGACAAACGACCTTATGAGAGTGTCTCCAAACGGCACAGGCTCCTATGATTTAATTGTTGATAAATTTAAAAGGCTTGCTAATTCACGCAATCAAAAGGATTATTATATGAGAGGTACTTACACTCATAACAATCTTGATTTTGCAAAGGACATTATACATATGGCAGATTTGGGATTTAAGGAATTATCAATTGAACCTGTTGTATCTGACCCTAAAGAGTCATATGCGTTAAAAAATGAGGATCTCCCTATCCTTAAGGAGCAATATCAAATACTTGCTGATGAAATGCTTAAAAGATACAGAAAGGGCAACGGCTTCACATTTTATCACTATATGATAGATTTGGACGCAGGTCCTTGTATTGTTAAGCGAATTTCAGGCTGTGGGGTGGGCACTGAATATTTGGCTGTTACGCCCAACGGTGAGCTGTACCCCTGCCATCAATTTGTGGGTGATGAAAAATTCCTTTTAGGTGATATTTGGAACGGCATCAAAAATAAAGATGTTATTGAGCAATTTGAAAATTGCAATGTTTATTCTCACAAGGAATGTAACGACTGTTTTGCAAAGCTATACTGTTCAGGTGGTTGCGCAGCAAATGCATATCACACAACAGGCTCTGTTAACGGAATATATGAATTCGGCTGTGAGCTTCACAGAAAAAGAATTGAGTGTGCAATTATGCTAAAGGTTGCAGAGGCAGAGGAAAATTTAAAGGTTGAATATTAAAAAGAAAATGCTTGAACAAAGGTTCAAGCATTTTTTATTCAATGATAATGTCATAGATATTGTCATAAATTTGTATGTTTTCGTGAACATTATCAACCGGGGTTCCCTTACACAATGGTTCAAGGACAACAGGATTTTTTTGAGAAAACTTATTATTATATATTTTCAAATCCTTACAGGGTCCCGACTCATACCACTCCTTGCAATCACAGGAAATATAAATATCAGGCATTTTCAAATTAGAAAACTGATTGTTAAATATCTGTGATGACTTATCTGTGGTACAAAGAATACCTCTGGTGGGAATAGCGTTAAATATGCTGTTTGAAATTGTCACCTTAGGATTATATGACACATTTTCGCATACAAATTCTTTAGCCTTTAGATTTGGCAGCTTTTCATTAAAGCTTACAGTAACGGTTTTTTCGTCAATATTATCCACAGATGAATTAACTGTATATTGACCGGCAATCTGCTTTAAATTAGAAATGTCGTAAAACAGAACGCTGTCGCCTTCAAAAAAGGCTTTATACCCACCCTGCTGATTATGGACAAATTCCAGCTCAACGGTATTTTCGTCAATAACATTTTTTACTCTTAAAAATGCACCGTGAATATTTATACCGTCATCATGGGGATGAGTAAACAGGCAATTATCAATTTTAGCATATCCTTTACAGCCACATATATGAATACAGTCGGCAAATGAGCTGGTTTTATAGCTATCAGCCGGCTTAAACTGAATATGATTAAATATTAAATTCTCACACATTTGAGAGAGCCAGCCAAAGCCGTGCATATAATTTACGGTAATATTTTCACTTAAAACATCAGCACATTCCCAAAAGAAAATGCCACAGCTATCTCTGCATTTATTTCTTGACATAGCAACAGTATCACCTATTTTAAATTTAGGTGACAAAAGATAGGTACATTCAACCTCTGTGGCTGACAACCTTTTAATTTTAACAGCAGTTCTAATCGGTGACAAAATTGTCCTGAAAACCTCATCACCCCTGTGAATAACATTACAATAACATTCATTGTTATTCTTATATTCATAGTAATACTTTTTTGTAAATGGACTTTGCTCAAAAAAAGTAATGCTATTATTTTTAACATAGAAATGTGAATTTTCAGGAATTGAATAAACAATTTTATTAAAGCTTTTGCTTTTTACAGTCATTTCAAAATTAGTGGGTGAATTGTATTTAACGGTAAAGTTTTTAAGTGTAATCCCCTTGCATCTAACTAATGCTAAAGCACAAATATCACCGTGAATTACAAATGTTGAACCGTTACCGTCGATAGTTATATTGTTTTTGTTTTCAATTAAAATTGCAAAATACTTTTCAGGCTTAATAAATGAATCGGTGTTAGTCATATGATATATGCGCTTTTCACTATAATCCTTAAAAAAGTGATATGTACCCTTTGGGAAGCTAATAACATCGCCATCACCAGCATCCGCAATAGCCTGTTTTGTGCCGATAGAAGCATTTTTAAAGGTACAATACATATTCATATTTATAATCACTGCAATCACCTCTTAACTTTAAGCAAGATAATTATATATGAAAATAGACAAAATTTCAACAAATTGTTGACATTGTGTTAAATTATAATGTAGAATAAAATTGGTAAAAATTTATTAGGCATTTCTTAAATAAGAGGAGAAAATATGGATTGGAAAGAGATTTATAAAAGCAAGCTTGTTACTGCTGAGGAAGCAATCAAAGCAATACATAACGGCGACAAGGTTGTTGTCGGATTAGCCTGTGGTGAACCCTTTGGTATTGAACGAGCAATGGTAGAAAACTACCAGAGCTTTAAGGATGTTCAAATAACAAGTATGCTGACATTAGGTGACTCGCCTTGGATTAAGCCTGAAATGAAGGGGCATTTTTCTTTAAACTGCTTATTTGCTTCACAAAGCAACAGAAGGGCAATTTCTAACGGTGATTGTGAATTTACTACATCTCACTTTTATGAAATACCTGATATTATTAAAAACTATATTTGCCCTCGTGTTTCAATCGTTATGGTATCACCTCCCGATGAGCACGGCTATGTATCCTTCGGCACCTCTGTTGACTTTACAAGAGGCACAACAGACTATTGTGAGGTTGTAATTGCTCAGGTTAACAAATATATGCCACGAACATTTGGTAACAGCATTAAGCATGTTAGAGATTTTACATATTTTGTTGAAATTGATGAACCGTTGCCGGAGGTTAAGGATGTTGAAATAAGCGACATTGAAATGAAAATAGGCATCAACTGTGCATCACTTATCAAGGACGGTGACTGCTTACAGCTTGGTATCGGCAGTATTCCAAATGCAGTTTGTGCACAGCTTTGGGATAAAAAGGACTTAGGCTTACACAGTGAGCTTGTTGGCGACGGTGTTGTTGATTTGCTTGAGGCAGGAATTATTAACAATAAAAGAAAACAAACTAATCACGGACGCACGGTATTAGGTGCTGCTCTTGGTTCTAAAAAGCTAAATGACTATATTAACAATAATCCGTCTGTGGAGCTTCACCCTATTGATTATGTTAACAATCCGACTGAAATATCTAAAAATGATAATATGGTTTCCATCAACTCCTGCTTACAGGTTGACCTGTTAGGACAGGTTGTATCGGACACTGTTGGACTAAATCAGTTTTCTGCTGTGGGAGGACAGGTTGACTTTGTAAGAGGTGCAACAATGAGCCGTGGCGGCAGGTCAATTATTGCAATGCCATCTACTGCTAAAAAGGGCTTAATTTCAAGAATTGTTCCTTTGATTACAGAGGGTAGCGCCGTTACAACTCCACGAAATGATGTTAACTTTGTTGTAACCGAATACGGTATTGCACAGCTTAAGGGCAAAACACTTAAGGAAAGAGCAAGGGCACTTATACTTATAACACATCCTAAATTCCGTCCTCATTTGATTATTGAATATAAAAAGAGATTTAATGAGGATCCATTTACCAAGGAGGAGCTAAAGGAACAGCTTGATGACATCAAAAAGCATATTGATGAATCTGTTGGCGAATTACGAGAAAAATTACATGAGGATTTTAAGAAAATATTAAATCATTAAGATTATGTTAAATCATTGCGTTGTCTATTGAT
>CAMFYM010000066.1 GCA_946002045.1 uncultured Clostridia bacterium
TATCCCCTACTCCTTTGGATATATACCATTGTTACGGTATCATCAACAGCCTCTTCAATGGCGTAATAATCAAGCCTTTCATCCTTTAAGGACACCTGGTCATACTTGATACCAAAGTCCTTTAATGAACCCATACCCTCGCCACTAATTCCGATTACACCGTGAATTGTGTCATAGGGGGTTCCGGTGACGCAAAGCATTTTATCACCGGGTCTTAAAACACCGAAAAGTGCAGTAGAAAGTGTGTGAGTGCCACATGTGAAATTATGCCTAACCAATGCATCCTCTGCTCCGAAAATTTGTGCCCACACCTTATCGAGCGTATCTCTGCCTCTATCGTCATAGCCATAGCCTGTGCTTGAATTAAAGTGGCTTTCGGATATTCCAAAATCAATAAATGCCTTTTGTACCTTAAGTTGATTGTATTCGGTAATATCCTCTATGTATTTGAATTGCTCCTTACACATTTCCATTGCTTTATCTGAAGCATTTTCAATTTTTTTGCTGATGTTAAAAAATGGGTTCATTTATATATTCTCCATATTCCTGTATTTATAAAACCGAGTCTATTATAAAATTCCTCGTTCAAGCCTTGCTCTCTCATCAAAAATACCGTTCCCTTAATATCGTTTAACATTTCAGAAACAAGATAAGAGCCGTAGCCCATTTTCCTAAATGTAGGATTAGTTTGTACTGCCGACAAAATAGCATTGTCTTTGTAAATTGAAGAAAAAATACCACTTGATATTATCTCGTCGTCAATATTAAAGGTGTATGCTTTTGCACTGTTATGGCGAATTCTGTGACTAATATCAACATACCAAGCCTCAAAATCAAGATTATCATAATCAACAAAATTATATAATTCCATTAGCTTTGGGAATTTATCAATTTTGCCAAACGGTGAACTAATCTCAACACGCTTAGTGCTTGACATAACTACACCCTCGTCATATTTGCCGTTTATAGAAAAGGAAGCATCAGTCAGCAACGAGCCGTACCCCATAACATTAAAAAATTCAGCAAGCTCATTTTCATCTGCGTTGTCTGTTTTACAAAGGGTATAATCATTATCAAGCTTTGATATTATGGCAGTTATATTGTTATCATCGTCAGTTTGCCTATAAAAGCAGGCAAAATCGTAGGAGCAGCCATAAGCTTGAATTAAGGACATAATCCTAATGAAATATATATCAAATTGCTTAAATCCGTTGAACTGCTCAATACTATCAATCCTCTTAATCATATACTACCTGCATTATTGCCTTAATTAGACTTCTTGTATCGTCAATATCTGATTTCTTTACTGTACTTGACCCAGAGTGAATATATCTGCAGGGCAATGAAACAGCAAGAACTCTGCTGCCTTTACCACTGCACTGTATTGCTCCTGCATCATTACCACCTGCTATTGCAGTTTTTGTTTGCACTTTTATGCCGTTATTCTTTGCAATATTCATCGTCATTTCATACAAAGCCTTGTCATAAATGGTACGACCGTCCATAAATGATACAACAGGACCGTTGCCTAAAACACAAACTCTGTCGCCACCTGTTACGCCACAAATATCGGCAGCAGTGGTAGCCTCTAAAACTATTGAAATATCACTTTGTACCTGATAGGAGGTACACATAGCGCCTCGCAGGCCAACCTCCTCCTGAACATTAAAGCAAAAATATGTGTCATATTCAATTTCACTTTTAATCAGCTCGATAAGCAACATACATCCAATTCTGTCATCAAGTGCCTTTGACTTAATAAAGCCGTTTCCCAGTTCATAGTAATCACTTACAAAATAAGCATAATCACCAAGGTTGATATATTTTTGTGCTTCTTCCTTGCTATTAGCACCGATGTCAATTTTCATTGATTTAATTGTTGGAGCAGCTTCCTTTTCTTCGGCAGAAAGCTGATGAACCGGCTTTAGTCCGATAACGCCCTTAACACCGTTAATATTGACTATTCTGTCGCCGATTACCTTTGAATCAATACCACCTACTGTGTCAAAGGACAAATATCCGTTATCATCAATATCGGTAATAATTAGGGCAACCTCATCCATATGTGCACTGAACATAACCTTTTTATTAGGCTGGGATTTACCCTTTTTAAATGCAATTATTGAGCCTAAATTATCAACGCTGTATTGGCAGTAGTCTTTAATTTGACTAATGATATAATCTCTAACCTGTGATTCATCACCGGAAGTACCGTTGAGCAAGCATAAATCCTTAAGCATTGTCCCCCACCCTTTCCTTGATGTATTCACAAATCAAAGTGCTCGTATTTTCAATATCCTTAATATCAATAACCTCGACACATTGGTGCATATACTTTTCGGGAATTGAAATTAAAGCAGTTTTAATACCGGACTGACAAACAGTAATTACATCTGCATTAGTACCTGTTCTGCCACTCATAACCTCTCTTTGATATGGTATATTCTTTTTCTCAGCAACACTTACTAAGTTGCTTGTGATTTCTCTGTCAAGTATAGGAGAAAATCCTATCATAGGGCCCTTTGAAATTTCGCCACATTCGTCCTTATCACATCCGGGAGTGTAAGCGAAGGAAACATCAACAACTATTGCTTCATCAACACCCTTTGCATAAGCACCTACCTGTGCACCTCTTGTGCCAACCTCCTCTTGTGAGGAAAGCATTACTGTAATTTTGCATGGAAGTTTTTTTAACTCATCAAGACATAGTAGTAATGCACAAACACCACATCGGTCATCAAGACAGCTTGCACTGATGTAGTCATTAAGCAGTGGAGTAAAATTTTTCTTTAAGGTTATTCTGTCGCCTAATGATACTACTTTCTTTATTTCATCTACCGACAACCCTACATCAATAGATAAATCCTTGATTTTCGGAGCCTTCTTTTCTGTTTCGGAGGTTTGAAGATGAGGTGGCAAGGTAGAAATAATACCTTTTAGCTCCTCTTTTCCCCATACGGAAACTTCACTTGCAGGCAATGTACGAGCATCAATACCACCACAGTTTGAAAACTTAATAAATCCATCGTCAGTTATATCTGTAACAATAAAGCCTATTTCGTCAATATGAGCATCTAACAGAAAATGCCTGCCCTCACCAAAGGTACAGAATATATTATTCATTGAATCAACATATACCTGACCGTATTCATACAGTGTTTCTTTAAGTAAAGCTACTATTTTTTCCTCACAGCCTGATACACCTACAGTCTGTGTTAACTCCTTTAATAATTCTTTAGTATCCTTCATTATTCCTCAAATCCATTTACAAGTTCTTTAAATCGTCTGCCTCTGTATTCAAAGGTCTTAAACTGGTCAAATGCCGGACATGCAGGACAAAGTGTAACTATATCACCTGCTGCTGCAGCGTTTTTGGCCTCAATCAAAGCATTTTCAAGTGTGTCTGTTTTGATGATTTTTAACCCTGATTGCGCATAACCGTCAAAGCCTGTTACACTGTCATATATCTTATCGGCAGTAGCACCGTTTAATACAAGTGTTTTTACATACTTTAAAATATCAGGCACCATTTCGCTCAAATCGTTACCCTTGTCAGAGCCACCCATAATTACAATGATTTTTTTACCGAAGGCTCTTAAGCCGCTTATTACTCTTGAGGGAGATGTTGCAATAGAGTCGTTATAATATTTAACTGAGTTATATTCACGGACGAATTCAATTCTGTGCTCAACACCTGAAAAGTTTCTTGCTATCTCAACAATATTTTCAACATCAACATATCCCCAAACAGCACTTATTGCAGTGCAGTAATTTTCAATATTATGACTTCCCGGAATAACAATATCATTTTTGCTCATAACATATGCTTCCTTACCGTTATCAGCAAAAACAATATCACCGTTATCCTTCAAATACGCACCGTGATTGACAGGATGCTTAATTGAAAATTCAGCCAAATTACCACGAACATCGTAACGCATATCGTGATAAACTCTGTTGCCTATTGAGTAATCGCAATCAGCATTAAGTATTGTACGGCAATTTTCGTTTTGATAAATAAGAATATTTCTTTTTGCGTCAACATATTCATCAAGGCTTATATGGTGGTCTTGATGAGTACACTCAATATTAGTAACAACTGCCACATCAGGAGAATTTACAAGATTGCCCATTGTTAAAAGTTGAAAGGAGGATAGCTCAACAACGGCTATATCTTTTTCTGTAATGGTTTCAAGCTCCGGCATAAGTGCTTTGCCGATATTACCACCTAAATATACATTATAGCCTTGTTTTTTAAGCATTGTTGCTATCAATGTTGTGGTTGTTGTTTTACCGTTTGAGCCTGTAACTGCAAATATTTTTGAGGGACAAAGCTTAAAGAAAACCTCCATTTCGGTAGTAACTGTCTGTCCCCTCTCTATACACTCACCGATCCACGGATTTTGAAAAGGAAGTATTCCGTGAGAACGGAAAACTAAATCCATCTCAGGCAAAATATCGAGATAGCTGTCGCCTAAAGAGAAATTTACTCCTAAATCCTCAAGTCTTTTGCAAATATCCGTGCCAATATATTCTTTATCTCTTTTATCACAGGCATAAACATTAACGCCTAATTTAGCCAAAAATTCTGCACACGGTACATTTGCAACACCCATACCAACAAATGCAACCTTTTTACCCTTTAATTCTTCAAAATATTTTTGTGCTTTACTGTTCATAAGTTCTCCTTAATGGACACTGAAGTTCCCTGATTTAAATTCCTTGATAGTAAATTCCTTCATTTTTTCTTCAAGTGCATCCTGAAACGGTAATCGTTCCTTCCCTATGTACTGCTCCTTTAAGGGTAATTCGCAGTTCATAGCAAAATTAACAACTAATTGCTGGCACTTCGTTTTAACATTACCAAGAAAATATACTCTTCTTGTTGATAGCTCGACTATTGAAATTGCAATTTTAATTTGCTCCTTTTTACCGAGAGGAGTAATCATTTTGCTTAACGCTATTGCGTCCTCCTGTGCTTTATCTGTAACAAAGCAAATTACTGCATTACCCTTTCTTTTCAAGTTTCTTACTGTAATATCATAAATTACGGAGTCAAGATAAGCCAAAACGTCGTTTCTGTCAATATCTTCAACTGCAACACAGTAGAAAAATTCGTTTCTTTTTTCTGCTTTAATGTCAAAATCCAACTCGTTTATTTCAAGATTTTTGTTCATTGAGTAATTACATTCATCTAAATCATCATAGATGCTCGAGATATATTCCTCTGTCACTGATTCGGTACGAGCTGTGTAGTAATAGCCTGTGTCTGTCAGCTCATTTTCTACAGACGATAGAAATGACTCACACTTACCGTATTTTGAATAATAGATAAATAACAGAATCAAAACTGCAATAACCATACCGTCGCAGATATAGTTACACACCTTATCTGCAATCACACTATAATCAATGATGTATGGCTTTGCACCGATATATACAAACAGCAACACAGCACCGATTATAACGGATGCTTTCATAACACCGTATAAAAGCCTTTGTTTTTTTCTTAACTCTTTCATTTTATCATACCCAAAAATTTCTCTTCATCAATTATCTCTACACCTAACGCCTGTGCTTTATCAAGCTTTGAGCCTGCCTCCTCACCGGCAAGAACATAGGTAGTTTTTTTAGATACAGATGATGATGTTTTGCCACCGTAGGATTCAATAATTTTAGATGCCTCATTTCTTTTTAAGGTAGGTAATGTGCCTGTTAGAACAAAGGTCATACCTTCAAACCTATTATCCTTAATTTGAGATGTGCTTGTCATATTTACACCGGCAGTCTTTAGTCCTTCAATAAGCTCTCTTGCAGACTCAGAAGCAAAATATTCAAACACACTTTCAGCCATTATTTGACCATATCCATCAATCTCAAGAATATCATTAACTGTGGCATTGATTATATTGTCAATATTTTTAAACTTATCTGCAAGCAGCTTACCTGCCTTAGCACCAATGTGCCTAATGCCGAGAGCAAATATCAGTTTAGACAAATCGTTGGATTTTGACTTATCAACAGATTTTTTAATATTATTTGCACTTGTTTCCTGGAAGCCGTCAAGCTCTGCAATTTTATTATAGTCAAGATTGTAAATATCGCAGGTGCTTTTAATCAAGCCGTTATTTACAAATGTTTCAATAATAGCAGGGCCTAATCCTTCAATATCCATTGCATCTCTTGAACAAAAGTGAATAAGATTACGCAAAAGCTGAGCAGGACATTCGGGATTTATACATCTTATTGCTGCCTCATCATTTTCTCTGATTACTCTTTCACCACAGGACGGACATTGTGTTGGGAATGTAAATACGCTATTACCACAATGCTCATTAACACAAAGCACCTCAGGAATAATATCTCCTGCTTTACGCACAGTAACAATATCACCGATGGCAATTCCCTTTTCGTTAATAAAATCTTGGTTGTGCAGTGTTGCTCTGCTAACTGTTGTGCCTGCAAGATGTACGCTTTCAAGCACAGCAGTAGGTGTTAGTACACCTGTTCTGCCTACTGCAATTTCAATATCAATAAGCTTTGTCTGTTTTTCTTCAGGTGGATATTTAAAGGCTACTGCCCATTTTGGATATTTGGCAGTTGATCCTAAATCCTCTCTGTAATTAAACTCGTCAATCTTAATTACAGCACCGTCAATATCAAATTCAAGATTACCTCGGTTATCACCAATTCTATCTATCTCTGCAATAGCTTCCTCAATAGTATCAACTTTTTTATAAAACGGTACTGTGTTAAATCCAAGCTCTTTAAGAAAATCCAATGACTCCTTATGTGAATTAAGCTCGACACCATCTATTTGCTGAATATTAAAAATGAATATATCAAGTCCTCTTGAGGCAGTTACTGCACTGTCCTTTTGCCTTAATGAGCCTGCTGCTGCATTACGGGGATTTTTAA
>CAMFYM010000067.1 GCA_946002045.1 uncultured Clostridia bacterium
GGCGTTATACTTATTTTGTATTTCACACTAATTGCAAAATAAAGAATTTTATATATGAGGATTTAAAAAATGAAAAAGCTTATATCATTATTTTTGTCATTAGTTATGTTATTGAGCGCAGTGATAAGCGTTGATTTTTCAGCATTTGCCAACCCAAGCTCAATAGATACCTTTACTCTAAATCCTGCGAAACCGTATGAGGTAATATTTAATACCAATGGTTGCCTTGACGAATATAATAATGTGTGGTATTACTATAGCCCAAGCTGGAATAAGGGTGATATAATAACTGTCAATTACAACGACGGCTCAACAGAAGAATTCGTTTGCGACGGCTGGAACTTTTATAATTCAAACGAAGAAAGGCTTAATGTTAACAAGCGTGGATTTTATTTTGACGGCGTGGGCGAAGCTTCATTTGAGGTTTACCTAAAGGATTATAATGCAAGCATAAATGTTCCTGTTACAGTTATTGAAAATCCTGTTTTATCATTTACATTTACTCCTACAATGCCGTATGAGATAATTGAAAACACTAACGGCTATTACGATGACGACGCAAATGCTTGGTACTATAATTGCCCAGATTGGGAAAAGGGAGATGTAATTACAGTCAATTACAAAGATGGTACAATAATAGATTATACCTGCAGTGGTTGGGACTTTCGTGATTCTAACGGTGAATCGCTCTATGTTGATAAGGATAACTTTTACTTTAACGGAACAGGGGAAGCATCATTTGAGATTGAATTATGTGATTACGATATGTCAATAGATGTACCTGTCACAATTATCGAAAATCCTGTATCTCACTTTACCTTAACTTCCGTAAAGCCATACGAAATAATTGAAAACACTCACGGTAATTACGAAGATTACGAAAATGTTTGGTGTTATGAACCTCCTAATTGGAACGAGGGCGACAAGATTACCGTTTACTACACAAACGGCGATACCGAAGATTTTTATAGCGACGGTTGTTTGTTTTATAATTCGTCTAACGAGAATCTTAAAGTTACCGAGCACCATTTTAAATTTGACGGAATTGGCGAAACAGAGTTTAGAATTGAATTAGATAAATACAATAAAGCAATAAATGTACCTGTCACAATTATAGAAAATCCTGTGTCCTCCTTCACCCTTACACCTGTAAATCCATACGAAGTAATTATAGACAAGGGTGACTATGACGAGTATGAGGGTATTTGGTATTTTGGCTCTCCTGCTTGGAATGAGGGAGATGTAATTACAGTTAATTACAAAAACGGCACAAAAGATGATTTTATCTATGACGGCGTTGAATTTTACAACAACGACGGAGAATGTGTCAACGTTAAAAAACACGGATTTGAAACTAACGGAGCAGGCAAAACAACCTTTGAAATTTGGTTGAGCGATTATCTTATTAAAATAGATTGTCCGGTTACTGTTATAGAAAATCCTATTGCTTCATTTAAGCTCACTCCTGTAAATCCATACGAGTATATTGTAAACACTAACGGCTACTATGATGAATATGAGAACTCATGGTACTATTATAGCCCTGATTGGAACGAGGGTGATGTGATTACCGTCACTTATACCAATGGTACAACAGATGATTTTGTTTATCACGAAGGAAAATTTGTTAATTCAGATGATGAGCAAATGAATGTCTTTGGTTACGGTTTTTATTTCGACGGAGTGGGCGAAACTACATTTGAGATTGAACTTTACGACTATGAAAAATCAATCCAATTCCCAATTACAATAATAGATGAACATGTTCACGATTATTCTTCAAAGGTTATTCCACCTACTTGCTTGGATAGTGGATATACAGTTTTCACATGCTCTTGTGGCGATAGTTATATCGGTAATTATACAAATGCAAAGGGTCATAAATACGATGCAGGAAAGGTAACAAAGGCTGCCACCTGTAAAGCAACAGGCGTTAAAACATATACCTGTACTGTTTGCAAGGCAACAAAGACTGAAACTATTGCAAAGAAAGCACATACATACAAAAACTATGTAACCAAAGCAACATTAACTGCTAATGGAAAGATAGTAAATAAGTGTTCGGTATGTGGAGTAGTTAAATCAACAACTGCAATTCCAATGGCAAAAACATTCATAATTTCTGCAACAAACTACACCTATGACGGTAAGGTAAAAACACCTGCTGTAACAGTAAAGGATAGCAAGGGTAATACACTTCGTAAGGGTACAGACTACGATGTAACCTACTCAAGTGGCAGAAAGAATGTTGGCAAGTACGCAGTAAAGATTACTCTTAAGGGTAACTATTATGGTACAAAAACTCTGTACTTCAATATCAACCCAAAGGGTACAACAATAGCAAAGCTTACACCAAAATCAAAATCATTTACAGTACAGTGGAACAAGCAGACAAACCAGACCACGGGCTATCAAATCCAGTACAGTGTATATAGTAATTTCTCCGGTGCAAAGACAATCACAATGCCAAAGAACACATATTATGCAAAGAGCGTAACAGGACTGTCAGGCAACAAGAGATACTATGTGCGTGTTCGTACATACAAGACAGTAAAATTCAACGGCAAGAATTACAATCTTTACTCACCATGGTCAAGCGCAAAATACACAACTACAAAGAAATAATCAGCACCTCTTTTGCTATATGAAGCATCTGGTATCTAAAAACTCTAAATCAAATTAAAGGCAAGTGTTTCTAATAGTATGAATATTTTTAGCTTGATTCTTATTGAAATATTTATTTGCATGTGATACAATGTGTTCGACAAACAAATTTAAACATTTATTTGAATTATTAGTGATGTCTGTATTATATTTTGACAATAATTGATTTTCTTTTTGGAGTATTTCTCTATTTTAATGTTTACGTTTGTTTGATTATAGTTTAGTTGTGCGTTATTTAATGTACGTGTCAACTTTGTGCTTTATATTTTAGGAGGAGATTATATGAAAAAAGCTTTATCAATCATTCTATCATTAGTAATGCTAATTAGTGTTACTGCAGGAATCGATTTGTCAGCTAATGCTGCATCGTTTCCAAATAAAGGTAAATGTGGAACAAATGTGTCATATACATTCAATAGCACAAACGGTGTTCTAACTATCAGTGGTAGTGGCGATATGAAAAATTATACTATCGAAGACGCGTCACCTTTTGAGTTTAATAGTAATGACATAAAGAAAATTATTATCGGTAGTGGTGTTACCAGCATTGGCAATAGAGCCTTCAGCTATTGTGAAGCGACAAGTGTTTCTATTTCAAATACAGTAAAAACTATTGGTGAATATGCATTTAAGAGCTGCAAAAAAATTACTAGTATCACAATTCCAAACAGTGTTAAAGTAATAAAAAAATATGCTTTCGATCGTTGTTATGGTGCAAAAAATATAACTATAGGTACTGGTGTAACAACTATTGAAGAAGGCGCTTTTTATCACTGCTATGGTACTACAAGCATTACTGTACCATCTTCAGTTAAGAACATTGACTATTCTGCTTTCGATTTAGTAAATAATGTTAAATATTATGGCTCGTTAGATAGTGGAAGATGGGGACAAAAATCTCTTAATGGTTACATTGAAGGAAATTATGTATTTAATAGTTCAGCAAAAACTGAACTTCTTGGATGTTCAACATATGCAACTTCAGTAAGTATCCCAAGTTCAGTAAAGGCTATTGGCAAATATGCATTTTTTGATTGTAATCAGTTAACTAGTATTTCAATACCAAATTCTGTAACAAGTATTGGTGAAGGTGCGTTTGAATATTGTGATTCTCTTGTTTCTGTATCTATTTCAAATAGAATTAAAGAAATTAGCAGTTGGACTTTTTCAGATTGTCACAAGTTAAAGACAATTGCCATTCCTAGTAGTGTTGATACCATAGGTTGGGGAGCCTTTTACGGATGCGTATCTTTATTTAATTTTGTGATTCCCGATACAGTAACAACAATCAAGGATTCTGCTTTTAGCTCGATTAAAAATGTAAAATACAATGGCCAAGCAGACGGCTCACCGTGGGGAGCGCAGGCTGTTAATGGATATGTTGATTCTTATCTTGTTTACAAAGATTCAAGAAAAAAGGAAATCTGTGGTTGCCGAGTAGATGTTAAAAAAGTTGTAATTCCGAAGAGCGTAACAAAGATAGATGAAAACGCTTTTTATCGCTGTTATGATCTTAAAGACACTTACTATATGGGCAACCAGTCACTTTGGGATACTATCTTGATAGAATACGGAAACACGAGCATTATTTATTCGGAAATGCATTATAACTATATTCCACCTTGCAAGGTTTGCACAAACAAAAAGAATTATGTTACTAAGGCAACTACTAGTGCAAACGGAAGTATTGTGTATAAATGCGCAACCTGTGGCACGAAATATAGTACAACCACTGTTCCGAAGGTATCAAGTTTTAAATTATCTGCAACAAATTATAATTATGACGGCAAGGTAAAAACACCTGCTGTAACAGTAAAGGACAGCAAGGGCAAGACACTTCGCAAGGGTACAGACTACGATGTAACCTACTCAAGTGGCAGAAAGAATGTTGGCAAGTACGCTGTAAAGATTACTCTTAAGGGTAACTATTATGGTACAAAAACTCTGTACTTTAATATTAACCCAAGGGGTACAACAATAGCAAAGCTTACTCCAAAGTCAAGAGCAATAGCAGTACAGTGGAAAAAGCAGACAAACCAGACCACAGGCTATCAAATTCAGTACAGTGTATATAGTAATTTCAAAAGTGCAAAGACAATCACAATGCCAAAGAACACCTATTATGCAAAGAGCATAACAGGACTGTCAGGCAACAAGAGATACTATGTGCGTGTTCGTACATACAAGACAGTAAAATTCAACGGCAAGAATTATAATCTTTACTCACCGTGGTCAAGCGCTAAATACACAACCACAAAGAGATAATCCCAAACGGCTCCCTTTACTCAAGGGAGCTGTTGCATTTTTTATGCGACCGAGGAATTGTCTATCATTAGATTTTTATTATACATTTACAATATTTCCTTAAAATATAATTGACGAAACGATATTATGGTGATATACTTTAATTGTATAAATTTTACATACAGGGGGTTAATGTATGAACGTACTTATTTTCGGTGGTACAGGTCTTTTAGGCTGTGCTGCTGCACAAATTTTTATTGACAGAGGTCATAAGGTTAAGACTATCGCTCTTCCACCTCTTCCTGAAGGTGCTCCAATCCCTGAGGAGATGGAGATTGAGTTTGGCAACTTCCTTGAGTTAACAGACGAAGAGCTTGAGAATGCAATGACAGGTGTTGATGCATTTGTATTTGCAGCCGGCGTTGACGAAAGAGTTGAATTTCCGGAGCCTGTATATGCTGCTTACAAGAAATATAATATTGATCCTGTTGATCGTTGTCTTGCTATGGCAAAAAAATGCGGTGTTAAGAGATGCGTTGTTCTTGGCTCATATTTTGCTTGGTTGGCAAAGGATAGACCTGAAATGAATCTTTGTGACAAGCACCCATATATCCGTTCTCGTATCGAGCAGGAAGAGGTTGCTTTCAAATATGCTGATGAGAATATGGGCGTTGGCGTACTTGAACTTCCGTATATTTTCGGTACACAGCCGGGTCGTCGTCCTGTTTGGGTTATTCTTATCGAACAGCTCCAGAGATTTGAAAAGATGCCTTTCACAATGTATCCAAAGGGAGGTACTGCAATGCTTACTGTTCGTCAGGTTGGCGAAGCTATTGTTGGTGCTGCTGAAACTGTTGAGGGTGCAAGGGCTTATGGCATTTCCTGCTATAACTTAACATGGAGAGAGTTCCTTAAGATTGTATATCGTGCAATGGACGGAATCCCTGACAGAAAGATTGTTGACGTTCCAAAGTGGACATTCCAGGCATTTGGTCTTGTTATGAGAAAGGACTATGCAAAGAGAAATGTTGACCCCGGTATTGATCCTGTAGGACTTGCTGATATTATGGGTATGAACCTCTTTATTCCTACTGATGACACTAAGGAGCTTGGTTGCACACCTGATGACATCGAGGCTGCTATCTTTGATTCTATCAAGCTTTCAAAGGATTCATTTGAAGGTAAAGCAAAGCTTCTTGAAATGAAGGGTGAGTAATTTTATATTGTAAAACAGCCGGTGGAATTCCATCGGCTGTTAGTTTTAATGCTATGAGTAACAAACAAAAAAAGATTTAGATATTTTGGCTATAACACTAATGAGTTAAAAAGATTAAAGAAAAAATATGATATGGAGCATTGTAAGGGAGATTGTAAAAAGGCATTAAAAAATGAGCATTGATACAATGCTCATTTTTTAATAATCCGCCCAGCCGCCTTGTACTGAGAATAACCTGCAGTTAAAAGCAGGTGGGTTTTGCTTCGTTCACTTTGTGCTCCCAGCGTCCCAAAAGGGGAGGTCTGCATTCCCGTTTCACGAAAGACAAATCCCTAATAAAGCGTGTTCGGGTTACTAAAGTCCAAGGTTGTCGAGAAGGGCAGATTGTAAGCTTATTATTTACTGCTCAGGCTCAAAATATTCAACATCGTATTTTTCTTCAACCATTGTCATAAGAATATCTGAAACCTGCTCATATTCCATTTCGTCTTCGATTTCAGCAAGATATTCTTCACCGTCCTCGTTAACTACCTTAAGGATGATTACCTCATAGTCACCCTCAACAATTTCCTCATCTGTCTCATAGTAGCGAGTTATAGCCACATAAACATCATTGTCAGTTTCGTATCTTTCCAAAAGCTCAAATAAAATCTCGTTGCCGTCCTCATCATTAACGCTAATGATGTCAGGCTCGTAAAATTCTTCTTTATCCATACTATTCACATACCTTTCATACTGTCTCTTATACACATCTCCGAGCCCACGAGACGTAGAGGAATC
>CAMFYM010000068.1 GCA_946002045.1 uncultured Clostridia bacterium
ATATTATACAATAATATAAATAAAAGTCAATATAGACAAGCACTGCCAAATTTGGTATAATATTAAAAATGAATTATTTTGGAGTATATTTGTATGATAGTTAGAGTTAATGACAGCAATATAAGTGAGTATGAAGATTTTATTAAAAGACATCCTAAGGGTCTTTTTCAGCACTCTTCTAAGTGGGCTAAGGTTAAGGACGCCTGGAAGTTTGAGGCAATAATGCTTAAGGATGATGATACTAATGAAATAAAAGGCAGTGCTGCTGTTTTAATTCGTTCAATTCCGGTTATTAAAAATTCACTTATGTATTGTTGCAGAGGCTTTGTATGTGACGAAAATGACTTTGACACATTTGATAAATTATTTGACGGGTTGCTTAAAATCGGCAAGGAATACAAAGCATATTGCATAAAAATTGATCCGGAGATTGTTATTGAAAATCAGGGCTTTAAAAATCACTTGTTAAAAAAAGGATTTATTGAGCTTAACCCCGGCTGTATGGATTTTGAAAATGTTCAGCCAAGGTTTGTATATTGCTTTGACTACAACGACTTAAGTGAAGAAGAATTACTGCTCACCTTTAAATCAGATTATCGCAACAGAATAAGAAAGGCTCCTAAAAAAGGTGTTGAAGTGAAAATCTGTGGCAAGGAAGCATTAGATGATTTTGTCAGAATTATGAGCGAAACCGGTGAAAGAGACGGCTTTTCAATTAGACCAAAGGAGTATTTTGAAAAGATACTTGATTGTATGACTGATGATGCAAGGCTTTATATGGCTTACTACAACGGACAGGCTATTGCAGGCACTATTGCAATTAAGTGGGGTCAAAATGTTATGAAGTACCAATACGGTGCTTCGTCAAATTCTCACAGAAACGTTTATCCTAACTACGCACTGCAATGGGCAATGATGCAGTGGGGTATGGAGTGTGGCTGTAAGGTTTATGACTTTGGTGGCATTTCAGGTGATTGTCAAAATCCGGATAATCCTCATTACGGGCTTTGGAGATTTAAGCACGGCTTTGGTGGATATATGAAGGAATTTGTTGGTGAATTTGATTATGTAATCAACAAGCCTGTTTATAAACTATACAATCTTGCAACAAAGGTTTTGGAAAAAATCAGGTAATAGATATGAGCAGATATGTTATTGATAAAAATTTACTGATTGAAAATATAAATACAATTAAAAGCATTGCACAGGTACCGTTGATAGCAGTAGTTAAGGGTAACGGCTACGGATTTGGAATTAAAGAGCTTTCCAAAGTTTTGTTAGAAAACGGTATTGATACCTTTGCTGTTACAGAGGTTGACGATATTGAAGAATTAAGAAGTGTTGTCAACGACAGTGATATTCTTGTTATGCGTTCAACAGGAATTGAAAACGAGGCAAAAATTATTGCTGAAAATAACTGTATTGCAACAATCGGCTCATTGAATAGTGCCAATGTTATGAACAAGGTATCACTTGAATTAGGCGTTAAAACAAGATGCTATTTAAAAATTGATACCGGTATGGGCAGGTACGGCTTTATGCCCAGTCAGGTTGAGGAAGCAATTAAATGCTATGATTTTGAAAATCTTGAATTTATAGGAGCATATACTCACTTTTCCTCTGCCTTTACCAACACTCAATTAACAAAGGTTCAGCTTGAATTATTCAAGGACACAATGAAGCAAATTGAAAATGCAGGCAAAAATACAGGTATTCTTCATTGTGCTAACTCCCCTGCTTTGCTTAATGTTGATGATGTTTGCCTTGATAGAGTTAGAATTGGCTCTGCATTTACCGGCAGAGTTATTACAAAAAGCAAAACAAGGTTAAACAGAATAGGAAGTCTTGAGGCAGATGTTATTGAGGTTAAAACAGTGCCTACCGGATATTCCATTGGCTATAATGGTAAATACAAAACAAAAAGAGAAACAAAAATTGCCATTGTACCTATCGGTCATTACGATGGCTTTGGACTGATAAAGGATAACGAAATTGCAGATTTACATTCTGTACTGTCACAGCTTAAGAAGTATCTTAACAGAAAGCAAATGTATGTTAAAATCAATGACAGAATGTATAGTGTAATTGGCGAAATCGGTCTTTCGCACACGGCAGTTGACATAACAGACAGTGATGTCAAGGTTGGCGATATTGCAACAGTAGATATTTCACCACTTATGGTAAATCCAAGAATACCAAGAATTTATAAATAATGTTAGAAAAAAACAAAAACTGATTTCGTATTTTGCGAAATCAGTTTTTTAATTATAAGCTATTTGTTCAATATTCTTTTCTTAAGCTCATCAACAGACAGGCATTTTGCATTTTTAAGTAATTCCTTGTACCTATCCATATTATATTGAGAGTGCTCTGTTTCCTTGCTCCACAGGTGAATAGTCCAGCTATCCTCACCAAAATATGTGGTAATCAGCACACCAATTACAGCCATTTTAATTTTAGATAAAACATCGTAATCATATACTGCCGTAAGGAAATATCTAAATATAAAATATGATGCAATGTTTTCATTAAAAAGTTCGTTAGATATTTCATTTACATGTCTGTTTTCAATATGCTCTAACCATTCTTGATTTATCACTTCAGGATTTTTAAACACATCAAAAAAGTCAATTTTATTATTCCCCTCTTGATAATTCTCTAAATTACTCTGCAATTCAACGCCGTAGTTAAGGAGTTTTATCAGCCTATCCTTAATATGCACTGTTCTGTCTTGAATAATTGTAAATGCCCTTTCTCTTGCTTTTTTTAAATAGTAATAAACCTGAGCATCAATCTCATTGAGCTGTGGTGGCATATTATCAGCTTCGGAAACAAAGCTCATCGGTTCTGTCAAATTGAACATCATATCACTTGCTACCGGACAGGAAAATGAAATACCCATTTCCCTTGTTCCACCAAAGTCGTTAATAAATCGAGGGAACATACGGCAGGTGTACGGAGTATGCTCACCACCTATTGCAATATGCATATCACACAAATTATCCTTGTTTAGAAAAGGGCAGCGCTTATTTTCAACAAGTCTGAAAATAGTATTACCGAACTCATCCTTATCAAGAACACTATCTATTTTTCTTTTAATTTCTCCGTCAAGAGTGCTGTAATATTCAAGGGAGTCGCTGTCAGCGTCAACCTCCCACCCCTGACAGCATGAATCGGGGCAATCACCTGCTATGCACTTGAAGTCTTTATAAAAAGACGGGACAACTAAAATCATTTTTAACCTCAATCATTTTCAAACAGTGGTGTTGAAAAATACCTTTCAGCTGTATCAGGTAATACCGTTACAACTGTTTTACCCTTACCTAATACCTTTGCAAGCTTTTTTGCAGCAGCAACATTTGTACCACTGCTAATACCACACATCAATCCCTCAAGCCTTGCTAAATCCTTTGAGGTGTTAATTGCTTCCTGGTCGGTAATAATGCAAATATCCTCATAAATATTTTGATTTAGTATTTTAGGTATTACACCGTCACCAATTCCCATTTGATTATGTGTACCGACTGTACCACCGGCAAGGATAGCTGCGTTTTCAGGCTCAACTGCCCAAATTTTAATGTCAGGATTTTGAGCTTTTAGCACCTCGCCAATACCTGTAATAGTGCCACCTGTTCCAATGCCTGAACAAAAGCCGTCTATCGGACCTGCTACTTGCTCTAATATTTCAAGACCTGTATGGTGCTTGTGTACCATTGGATTAGCAGGATTTTCAAACTGCTGTGGTATAAATACATTGGGGTCTTTTTTGCTCATTTCAATAGCAGTATTAACACACTGCTCAATACATTCACCAATATTACCAGCGTCATGAATAAGAATGACACTTGCACCATAATGCTCCACAAGCATTCTTCTTTCGTGACTTACAGAATCAGGCATAATAATAATTGTTTTGTACCCTTTAACTGCTCCCACCAGAGCAAGACCAATGCCCTGATTACCACTTGTCGGTTCAACAATTATTGTATTTTTGTTAATTAAGCCCTTTGATTCAGCGTCACAAATCATATTGTAGGCAGTCCTTGTTTTTATAGAGCCGCCAACATTTAAACCCTCAAATTTTACATAAATATCAGCCGAGTCGGCATCAACCATTCTATTAAGCTTTATCATAGGTGTATGACCTATTGCATCAAGTACATTATTATATACCATAAAACACCTCTCAAAGATTATAATACAATATTACACTTATAAACAAAAAAAGGCAATATTTTATTAAAAATACAGTTTAATAAATACTTTCTAATAATTATTATATTATAAATTTATCTGCAAGTTTTTCAAATCTCGGCTTAAATACAAAATACTTGTCAATAATTCTGCCGACAAAGCCGATCAACATACCGTTAAATAATGTCATAATAACAGTAGCTATTCCAATGCCGTTAATTTTTTTAAAGAAAGCAAAGGACATAATAAACGACAACACGAGGAATGTTGCATCGAATCCTATTTTGAATTTAGTTGTACTTATTCCGAATTTTTGACTAATTGCCTTAACGAAGAAATCATAAACCTGTGGATACAAATAAGTTCTGAAAAACAGTGCTATTGATATTGCAGTTAAAAGCATACCGATAATTAAATAGACAATTCTTAACCATAAGCTAAACGAACCAACAGTGGTAATATTTGGGTTAAAATGAGGAATTATCAATCTCCACAAATCAAGAATACCTCCGTAAATCAACCCTGTAATAAAGGAGGTTAAATATATCGGCTTAAATTTTTTATTAAGCACTAAAAAAATTAAAAACAACAATCCCTGAATTACATATTCTGCTTGACCAAAGGTTAAAAATGACACCTTTAGACTTAATATATAAGCCGGTGCAACTATCATTGAAACACCAAATCCTGTGCTGCTTATCATTGCAACTGCAAATGAAAGAGTTATTATTGCAAACAAATATGACGCCTCGCTATATACTGTAATTTTCTTCATATACCCTCCAATACATACATTAAAAATCTCTCGATAAATAGTAACATATTAAATCACATAAATCAACACATTGTTAAAATACACTATCACAGATTCAAGTCCTAATCAATATAAAAAAACAGCACATACCCCAAAGTGTGTGTGCTGTTTGGTGCAGGTAACAGGCTTGCCGTCTGCTTCGGCTTCGCCTTGCATACTTATGGCTCGGCGACCGTTGCAAAGCAACAGTACCCGTCTCACCGCTCTTCGCTAAAAACAGTCCACCGGACTGTTTTATTAACGCTCAGACCTTCACAGGTTCAAGTCCTGTGATTGAAAATAAATAAAAGATAGATACCTAAATGATATCTATCTTTTATTGGTGCAGGTAACAGGACTTGAACCTGCAAGGATCGCTCCACTAGATCCTAAATCTAGCGTGTCTGCCAATTCCACCATACCTGCATATTGCCTTGATATAATAACACTAATTTGTTTATATTTCAAGAACTTTTTTTCTTTTTGTTTTGTGTAATTGCAACGCTTGCACAATAAACGGCTTTAGCACCGTAAATATTAAGCATTTTTGCACATTCATTAAGAGTAGAGCCTGTTGTTTTAACATCGTCTATCAATAATATTGTCTTATCTTTAACAAAGTTTCCATAATCCTCGTTAATGTCATATGCGCCAAATACATCTGATTTCCTTTTCGTTGCTGACTTGTAGTGTTGAACACCCGTATATCTAACCTTTAAAAGCAACGGTTCAACAGGTACATTGATATATTTAGAAACTACATTTGATAATAATTTAGCCTGATTATAGCCTCTTTTTCTTTGATGTAGCCTGCGCAAAGGAACAAAGGTAATAACATCAAAATCAATATCCTTATAATGATCTTTAATGCAGTTAGCAATATCAAATCCTAACTTATCTGCAAGAAAGGGCATATCGTTATTTTTAAATCTATGTATGGCGTGAGTTATTTTATCCTGATAATAGTAAGGGGCAATGATTCGCTTGTATTCCTTTTTATGTTTTTTACAATTACAATCATCATTATTGCAACCACAAAACTCACATATAGGCTCCTTAATCTTTTCAATTTTCCTGCAATCATCACAAAGCCGATGGTCAAGCTCTATAACCTCGCCACAAATTTCGCATCTGTTGGTAAAGAAAATCTTTGATATAATTTTTAATGCACCTTTAAAATTATTCATACAGTAAGATAAGGAGAAATCTTTGCAAATACCGACTCCCCTATTCCTTTGATGTTCTTAATCTGTTCAACACTTGTGTATCCACCGAGATAATCTCTGTATTCAACAATGTTAACTGCTTTTACCTCTCCAATGCCGTCTATTGTCATTAACTGTTCAATAGTACAGGTATTTAAATTCAGTGGATAAGTAACAGTTTGAACCGAGGATTCACCCTGATAATTATTTGCAATAACATTATTTGTTGAATATTGACCTTGGATAGATTGAGTAGTTGCAACAGGTTCTGTAACGGTTGTTATGTAGTTAGCATCAGCAGAGCTTGATATTTTAGGCAATGACAAGGCGTAATACAATATAATACCGGACAAAATTATTAAACCAAATCCTGTTACTATTAAGCTTTGTCTTTTACTTTCGCTCATTTTCTTTTTACTCTGCCTTTGTAGTTTTTATTGCCAAATTTAACCTTGTTATTGTTAGTAGCTCTGTTGTTATTGTTTGTCGGTTTAACAAGACATTTGCTGTCATAGCCTATTAAATCAAATCTTTTTGCTTTTTTCAATGCCTCTTCAACAAGCCTTTGATTTTTAGGATTGTAATACTGTAACAATGCTCTTTGTAAAGCCTTGTCGTGCTCTGTTTTTGCAACATAAACCTCCTGCATAGTATAAGGGTCAAGGCCGGTATAAAAC
>CAMFYM010000069.1 GCA_946002045.1 uncultured Clostridia bacterium
ACGTCTCGTGGGCTCGGAGATGTGTATAAGAGACAGATATTATTGTTTTCAATACTTGGAGGAGATATTTTGAAAATACTTGTTATAAACTGTGGTAGCTCATCATTAAAATATCAGCTTATGAATATGGAAAATGAGTCTGTACTTTGTAAAGGCGCTATCGAAAGAATCGGTATGCAGATTAACGGTGGCGAGCAAAATGTAATTGTTAAGGTTAACGGCGAAACATTTACCTACGACAAGGAGCTTTTAACTCATACTGACGCCTTTAATGAGGTAAAATATATTCTTTCTGAGGGTGAGCATAAGGTTATTGCTTCATTTGACGAAATTGATGCAATCGGTCACAGAGTTGTTCAGGGTGGTGATAAGTACACAAGGAGCGTGCTTATTACCGATGAAGTTGCTGAAAATATTGACGCTCTTTCGCCTTTGGCTCCACTTCATAATCCTGCTAACCTTCAGGGCTACAAGGCTTGCCTTGAGGTTGTGGGACCAAATGTTCCACAGGTTGCTGTATTTGACACAGCATTTCACAGCACAATGCCTCCCAAGGCATATATGTATGCTGTTCCTTATGAATATTATGAAAAGTACGGTGTTCGCCGTTATGGCTTCCACGGTACTTCTCACAAGTTTGTTTCTCACAGAGTTGCAGACAAAATGGGTAAGGATATTAAGGATTTGAAAATCATTACCTGTCATCTCGGCAACGGCTCATCTATTGCTGCTGTTGATCACGGCAAGGTTGTTGATACATCAATGGGCTTTACTCCACTTGATGGCTTTATGATGGGTACTCGTTCAGGTGGTGTTGACCCATCTGTTGTAACCTTCATTATGAAGAAGTTGGGATTATCACCTGATGAGATGGACAAGGTTCTTAACAAGGAATCAGGTGTTAATGCTATTTCGGGTGTTTCGTCAGACGACCGTGATATTTGTGCTGCACAGGCACAGGGTAACGAAAGAGCAATTCTTGCTCACGAAATGCAGGCGTATGAAATTGCAAAATATATCGGCTCATACATTGCTGCAATGAATGGTGTTGACGCAATCGTATTTACCGGTGGCATTGGTGAAAACGGCTTTTGGCTTCGTTCAAAAATTTGTTCTTACTTTGGATATATGGGTGTTCATATTAACGAGGCGCTCAATCAAAAAACACAAAAGGGTGCTGAAGCAGAGCTTACAGACCCAAGCGATAAGGTAAGAGTATTTATCCTTGCAACAGACGAGGAGCTTACTATCGCTCGTGATACTGCTGATATTGTCAGCAATCTTTAATTTGTTTAGCATTAAATTAAATACATAAAGAAGGAGGAGTATTCAATGCCAGAAATTAAGTATGAAATCACAGAGCATCTTGGTGTAATCAGCGAAACAGCAAGAGGTTGGACCAGAGAAGTAAATATGATTTCCTGGAATGGTCGTGAGCCTAAGATTGATGTTCGTGATTGGTCACCAGACCATTCAAAAATGAGTAAGGGTCTTACCTTCACAGTTGATGAAGCTAAAGAACTTACTAAAATTGTTGAAAAGCTCTAATGACAAATATATTTGAGGGCAACTTACTGTTGCCCTTGAAGTTTTGTTATGGCATATTAAAATTATGGAATAATAACATTTACTTTATTAAATAAAGTTAAATTTGAGGTATGTATTATGGAATGGACATCTTTAAATGATTTGAGAGAGAAATATTTATCTTTCTTTGAAAGCAAGGGACATTTGCGCTTACCGAGCTTTTCTCTCGTTCCAAATGGTGATAAGAGTCTTTTACTTATAAATTCAGGTATGGCTCCTATGAAAAAGTATTTTACAGGAGAGGTTACTCCACCTCGTAAAAGAGTAACAACATGTCAAAAATGTATTCGTACACCTGATATTGAGTGCGTAGGTAAAACTGCTCGTCATGGCACTTTTTTTGAAATGCTGGGTAATTTCTCCTTTGGTGATTATTTTAAAAAGGAGGCTACTGCTTGGGCTTGGGAGTTTTGCACGAAGGTTCTTGATATGCCTGTTGACAAGCTCTATGTTACTATTTATGAAAATGATGACGAGGCATTTGATATTTGGACAAAGCAAAACGGAGTATCACCTGACCATATAGTAAGGCTTGGCAAGGCTGATAACTTCTGGGAACACGGTTCAGGTCCTTGTGGTCCTTGCTCAGAGATTTATTTTGACCGTGGTGAAAAATACGGTTGTGGCAGTCCTGATTGCGGACCGGGCTGTGAGTGTGACAGATTTACTGAGTTTTGGAACAACGTTTTCACACAATTTGATAATGACGGTAACGATAACTATACCCCTCTTGACCATCCTAATATTGATACAGGTATGGGCCTTGAAAGACTTGCTTGTATTATGCAGGATGTTGATAACATTTTCGAGGTTGATACCGTTCAAAATATTATGAAGCATATTTGCAACATTGCAGGTGTTAAGTATCACGATGATGATAAAAACGATGTTTCACTTCGTGTTATTACTGACCATGTTCGTTCCTCAACCTTTATGATTGGTGACGGTGTTATCCCATCAAATAACGGCAGGGGATATGTTCTTCGTCGTCTTATAAGGCGTGCTTGCCGTCACGGCAGATTGTTAGGTGTAAATCAACCCTTCTTGTATGAGGTTTGCGATACTGTAATTAAAGAAAATGAGGGTGCTTATCCTGAACTTTCCGACAAAAAGGAGCTTATTAAAAAGGTGCTTTTAGCAGAGGAGGAGTCCTTTGGCAAAACTATTGATGCAGGACTTGCTCTGCTTGACGAATACATTGAGAATACTAAAGGCAATGTATTTTCAGGCGAGGATGCGTTTAAGCTTAATGACACCTACGGCTTCCCACTTGATTTAACAAAGGATGTTCTTGAGGAAAGAGGACTGACGGTTGACGAGGAAAAGTTTAATGAGCTTTTAGCAAATCAAAAGGCTACTGCCCGTGCTGCTCGCAAGGATGCAGGCGCTGATGCTTGGAAGGGCGAATCAGTTAAAATAGATGTTGATAAAACTGTATTTGAGGGTTATACAAAAAATTCTACTGATTCAAGAGTGCTTGCTATTGTTAATAGTGATGGTGAGCTTGTTGATATGATTGGTGCAGGTGAGCAGGGTACTGTTGTTCTTGACAAGACTCCGTTTTATGCACTTTCAGGTGGACAGGTTGGCGATACAGGCACTATTTCAAATGGATTTGACAATGTGTTTAATGTAGAGGATACTACGAAAAATGCAGATGGCATTTATCTTCATAGTGGTGTTGTTGCTAACGGTGTAATTACTGTTAATGATAATGTAGCTGCTAACATCAACCTTGCAAGAAGAGAAGCTATTATGAAGAACCACACAGCTGCACATTTACTTCAGGCAGCACTTCGTCAGGTTCTCGGCACTCATGTTGAGCAGGCAGGTCAGCTTGTTAATGATAAAGAGGTTCGCTTTGACTTTACCCACTTCAATCCAATGACAGAGGCTGAAATTACACAGGTTGAAAAGCTTGTAAACGAATTTATTATGAATGCCGAAGCTGTTTCTATGCAGGAAATGCCTATTGAAGAGGCAAAGAAAATGGGCGCAATGATGCTCTTTGGCGAAAAGTACGGCGATATAGTTCGTGTTGTTAAAGCAGGCGATATGTCAACTGAATTTTGTGGTGGTACCCATGTTTCTAACAGTGGTATGCTTGGTCTCTTTAAAATTGTTTCAGAATCCTCTGTTGCAGCCGGTGTAAGAAGAATTATTGCATTAACAGGTAACAATCTTATCAATTATTTGAATGATAATGAAAGCATTGTTAAGGCAAGTGCCTCTGCTTTAAAGGCAAGTGACAGTGAGGTTGTTGATAGGATTGCTTCAATTGTTAATGAGGTTAAGGAAAAGGATAAGGAAATTCAAAAGCTAAATGCTGAATTGACAAAGCTAAAAAGCGCTGATATGTTCTCAAAGCCTATTGATGTTAACGGTCTTGAGCTTTATGTTGCAAAGGTTGAGGGCACTACTCCTGACGCTCTTCGTTCAATGGGTGACGATTTGAAGAATAAGGGCGATAATGTTGTAGCAATTATTGCCGGTGTAAACGGTGATAAAGCTAACTTTGTTGCCGTATGTGGCAAGGGCTCTATTTCTGCAGGAGTTAAGGCAGGTGACCTTGTTCGTGAGGTTGCCAAGCTTGCCGGTGGTGGCGGCGGTGGTCGTCCCGACTCTGCTATGGCAGGAGCAAAGGATGTTTCAAAGGTCGATGAAGCGCTTAATTCAGTAGAAATGCTTGTAAAATCTATGATGAAGTAGAGGTAGAAATATGTGCATTTTTTGTGAAATAATTGAAGGCAATATTCCGTCAACAAAGGTATATGAGGATGATAAAATTCTTGCCTTTAAGGATATTAACCCTGTTGCTCCCGTTCACATCGTTGTTGTACCTAAAATTCATATTGAAGGAGCAAACGATGTAAGTGCTGATAACAGCAGCTATATTGCTTCAATTTTTGAAAAGATACCTGAAATTGCAAAATCTCAGGGTATTGATTCTTATAGAATTATCAATAATTGTGGTGAGGATGCAGGTCAAACTGTAAAGCACATTCATTTCCACATTATTGGTGGTGTAAATATGGGAGAGAAATTATTATGAGTGATGAGTTTTACACATTAAAAATCGCAGGAGTTGAAAGACAGTTAAAGCGCTTTGCTGTGTCTGATAGCTTGGATATTGCAGCATTTATTCTATTCGGCGATGTTGAATTAACAGAGGCTTGTGCCAAGGCGTTGATAGAAAAATGCCCCGAATTTGATTACATAGTTACACCTGAGGCAAAATCAATACCTTTGGCTTATGAAATGAGCAAAATTTCAGGCAAAAAATATATTGTTGCTCGTAAAGGTGTTAAGGTTTATATGGATAATCCTGTTAAATATTCTGTAAGGAGCATCACAACTCAAAAGGAGCAGTCCTTGTATTTAGGTCATGAGGATGGAGATTTACTTGAGGGTAAAAGAGTTTTGATTGTTGATGATGTAATTTCAACAGGTGAAAGCCTTAAGTCTGTAATCGGACTTGTTAACGAGTTCAAGGGCAATATTGTAGGCTGCTGTGCTCCTCTTGCCGAGGGCGATGCTGCTGACAGAGATGACATTATCTTTTTAGAAAAACTGCCATTATTTTTCAAATAAGCTATTATAATCAGTATTATCACCCAATGATGTGTTAATAATATCATTGGGTGATTTTATGTTTAGAGATAACAAAAAGGTGGTAATAGTAGGTGTTGGTATGGTTGGTATGAGCTATGCCTATGCACTATTAAATCAAAATATTTGTGATGAGTTAGTATTGATTGACATTAACAAGGTTCGTGCAAAAGGGGAGGCCATGGATTTATCCCACGGTTTACCCTTTGCACCAAGCTCTATGAAAATTAAATCAGGCGAGTATGATGATTGTAAGGATGCAGATTTAGTTGTTATTTGTGCCGGAGCACCACAGGAGGATGGCGAGACAAGACGAGATTTGCTGTTAAAAAATTATAATGTGTTAAAATCTATTGTTGAGCCAATTGTATCAAGTGGGTTTAGTGGAGTATTTCTTGTGGCATCAAATCCTGTTGATATTATGACACAGGTAGTTTATTCATTGTCCGGATTTCCGTCAGGCAGAGTTATGGGCTCCGGCACTACACTTGATTCTGCTCGTTTGCGACATATGATGAGTGATTATTTTAAGGTTAATCCAAGAAATGTTCACGCATATGTTATCGGCGAGCACGGAGATTCGGAATTTGTTGCTTGGAGTAATGCCACAATATCTGTTAAATCTTTGGCAGAATTAACAGAAAAAAATCCTAACTTAATGGATGATATGACTAAAATTGCAGTTGATGTAAAGGAATCTGCCTATGAAATTATTAAGGCTAAAAGAGCAACATATTACGGTATTGGTATGGTACTTGCAAGATTAAGCAGAGCAGTATTATTTGATGAAAATTCCATATTCACAGTGTCAACATATCTAAAAGGTGAATATGACGAAAAAGGTATTTACATCGGTGTTCCCAGTGTCGTTAATCATAACGGTGTCAGAGAAATACTCCAAATGAATTTAAATGACGAGGAGAAAAATAGTTTTAAGCAATCCTGTAATATTCTACGAGAAATGATTGAGGAAATAGGTATTTAACCTTGTATATGCCTTTTGTTTGTGTTAAGATATATAAAAACACACGAGGTATATGCTTTATGAGCGAAAAAAACAGCAAGAATAAAAATATAATTAAGGAAGCAGTAAGCTTTTTTATTCCAATAATAATTGCAATTATTATTGCACTTTTTTTAAAGTATGTAGTATTAGCAAATGCAGTTGTTCCCACCGGATCAATGAAAAATACTATTGATGAAAAGGACAGGATAATTGCAAGCAGACTTGCCTATATAAACGATTCACCGGAAAGGTATGATGTGATTCTATTTGAATTTCCCGATGATGAAAGCTTAATATATGTTAAAAGAGTAATTGGTTTGCCCGGTGAAACGGTTCAGATTGTTAAAGGTGTTGTTTATGTAACAAAAGCTGATGGTGAAACAATTCAGCTTGATGATAGCTTTGTTACTAACTGTAAGCCTGTAGGCGATTATGGACCATATATAGTGCCGGAGAATAGTTACTTTATGTTGGGCGATAATAGGAACAACAGTCACGATTCAAGATATTGGGACAATACTTTTGTTACCAAGGAAAAAATTATCGGCAAAGCACTTTTTAAATATTATCCAAAAATAGAAAAAATTGATTAAAAAAATTACCCCACAGTATTTTTACTGTGGGGTAATTTTATATCCTATTATCTTTTGATG
>CAMFYM010000070.1 GCA_946002045.1 uncultured Clostridia bacterium
TACCAAGCATAACAGACAGCGTAGCCGTTATTGAAAAGTAAAGCCAGTCAAGACCCACCGGATGAAAAGCAGTAATCAGTGGAGTGCAAAGCATTGCAAAGGCAAAACCGATAAAAGCAAGTATTCCAACAAAAAGCAGAACATAGGATATTGTTGCTTTTGTGGATTTCCTTACGCCTGTCCTTTTATCTGTGTAATAGCCTTTGTTTATTTCTAAAAGTTGCTTTTTTAATAACGCTTTAAACATATCAATTCTCCAATTCAAGAAAAGCATCCTCAAGTGAGGAGTCGCCTTTAATCTCATCAACAGTTCCCGATGCTATAAGGCAACCGTTTTTGATTACAGCCACCTTGTCACAAAGCCTTTCGGCAACCTCAAGCACATGGGTTGAAAAGAAAATTGCTCCTCCTTCCTGACACACATTTCGCATTATTTGCTTAAGAGTGTGAGTTGCCTTTGGGTCAAGACCTACGAATGGCTCATCCATAATTATCAGCTTAGGGCTGTGAATAAGTGCAGAGATAATAACTAATTTTTGCTTCATACCGTGGGAATATGATGCAATGGACTCGCCCAAATTTTTATCAATTTCAAGCTCTGTTGCATATTTATTTATGAGGGCTGCTCGCTCCTGTGTGGAAATGTGAAAAACATCTGCAATAAAGCTCAGGTATTCCATACCTGTCATAAAGCTGTAAATATCGGGATTATCCGGTATATATGCGATTTTTGATTTGCACTCTATTGGGTTATCCTTAACAGATGTGCCGTCAATATAAATATTGCCCTGTTCAAATCCAAGAATACCGGCAATACATTTCAGCGTTGTTGTTTTGCCTGCACCATTGTGACCGATAAAGCCATAAATTTCGCCCGGCGAAATGTGTAAATTAAGATTATTGACAGCCGTTTTGCTGTCATATTTTTTTGTTAGATTTTCAATCCTTAACATAAAATTGCCTCATTTCTGTTAATCTGTATTGTTTATTTTATAGTCGGCAGTATCAGGTATTAAGTATTTACCGATACGATAATTGATGCCTTTTGATTTTCAACGGTGCAGCCGTGCCAAGGATTCCAGTCCTCATAAACGGATTTGTCCTTTATTTTTTTATCATAAAATTATTGCTTAAGCTCAATCCTTTCTTGTGGGGTGAACAGTATATTTTGATTTATCAAGATTTTTTATTGCCGTAAGGGTGCCTATGTATGACAGACCCAAATATTCATCAAGCTGCTCGTCCGTAAATCCACAGGTATTTGATGATACAAGATAGCAAATTCCAAGTCCGTTAATAAGTGTTTGCTTAAATAACAGCTCCACCTGACTGTCGTCAAGCTCTGTTTGCTCCTTTATTGCCTTAATACATATGTCTGCTGCCGGAAAATTCATAATCATATTGTCATAATTTATATTGCTTTCACTAGAATTCATAAACAATACTTTAAAAAGATTAGGATATTCCTTTGCATATTCAATCATACGAAGTCCGAAGGCCTTGAACACAGGAGTGTAATTAAGACCCTCGTTAATGAATTGCGAATACTGCCTTTCAACCTCTTTAAAAACCTCTTGCTTTAAATCCTCCATATTTTCAAAGGCAACAAACACAGGGGTGGAGGAGGTGCCCAGCTGCTTGCCAACCTCCCTTGCAGTAAGAGCAGATATTCCTTGCTCTCTTGTAACGTCAACTGCTGCCTGTATGATTTGCTCTTTTGTAAATTTTGCTTTTGGTGGCATAGCACTACCTCCTGTTAATTTGATTATATAACAAGTGTTACATATCATCAGTTACACAATATCACATAATGCCGATACTGTCAATACCCTTTGAAAAAAATCAAAAACGGCATAAAAATTACCCCTGCATTGCAATAGTATAGCAGGGGTGAAATTTATTTGATAAATTATCCTAATGTTACATCTAAAAACAGCATTAGCGAAAAGCCACACATAAACAATATTGTTGCCAAATTTGAGTGCTCACCCTCCGACATTTCAGGTATCAGCTCTTCAACCACAACATATATCATAGCACCTGCAGCAAAGCCCAAAAGATATGGCAAAATAGGGATAACAAGGCTTGATAGTAGTATTGTTATCAGACCGGCTATGGGCTCTACAATACCGGAACCCACTCCGTATAAAAAAGCCTTGCCCTTTGAAACACCGTTGCTCCTTAATGGCATAGAAATTATAGCACCCTCAGGGAAGTTTTGAATTGCTATGCCTATTGCTAATGTTAAGGCTGCAGCAGCAGATATGCTTGCCTGTCCCGAAATCCACCCTGCATAAATAACACCAACTGCCATACCCTCAGGTATGTTATGTAATACAACGGCAAGTACCATCATCGTTGTTTTTTGCAGGCTTGTTTTAGGTCCCTCGGTGGTGTTGTTAAGATGAATGTGGGGAGTTATTGTGTCAAGCAACAGCAAAAACATCATACCAAGGCAAAAGCCTATTATCGCAGGTAATGCTGCAAGCTTGCCCATATGCTCACTTTGCTCTAACGCAGGAATAATCAGGCTCCAAATTGCAGCAGCCACCATTACGCCGGATGCAAAGCCTGTCAACATCTTTTGCAGCCTGTGGTTCATTTGCTTTTTCATTACAAAAACACAGGCAGAGCCTAAGGCAGTTCCTAAAAAGGGAATAAGCAATCCCTGTGCAACTATTGAGTATTTCATATTTATAACCTCTTTTCATACTGTAATATGATTATCTCACTTGCAGGTCTATTGTTCAATAGCTTTTTGCATTTTTTTATATTTTCTTTATATGCTTGTGAAAGATTACGGATTTTGTTGTTCAATAATTTAGAGGTTGAATACAAAAAATCAATTAACCGTGGACAAAATCCACTGCCTGTTCATTGTTCAGGTAATTGATTTTTGTTATAATGATTTTGAGGTGATAAATATGAAAAGAAATATTGCTGCTTTTAGTATGGCTGTACTCCTTTTGCTCTCCCTTGTTGGGTGCTCTTTTCAACAGACTGATTTTAAGGATGTTAAAATTGACTATGCATCGTCGGAGCTTCATAGCAAGGAGGATATAGATAATGCAGCGAATGAAGTGTTTAATGTGTTTTCAGAATTTGATGACGCAGTGCTGTACTCTTTAGAATACAGTGGAGATGAGATAAGCAGTAGCAACATTGATTATTGTCAGGAGCTTTTGACTGATAAGAAAATAGTTGACTGCATTGTTTTTAAAAGTCATTTCAAAACAACAAAGCATGCGAAGGCTGCATGGGAGCCTGATGAGGATTACTATTGGGATTGGTATGTGGCAAAGGATGACCATGGCACCTTTACAGTTGCAACCTACGGTTATTGTTAATTCATAGCTAAAGGCTTAAGGATTTTTCCTTAAGCCTTTTTTCTCATCCATATATGCACCTCACATATTGAAATTTATCTATATGTTAATATACATATTCATATTTGCCAATATGTTTTCGTCTTTTGTTAATTGTTTCCTTTAACAATGAAAACATTATAATGAAAAGCATTATAATGTAATACTTTTACGCTTATTTATATTGACAAATCTTTAACATAGTCTTAAAATAATATGTTGTAGATTATTATGGGGAGAGATTTATGGAAAAGAACAATACATATGAATACAAAATAGATACGGTTAAGCCACCTCAGGACAGAGTGTTTGAGGACAGGGTGATGCACTATTATGAAAATCATTCTGATGAGCCACCCCGTGAGCTTATATTAAAGCTTGGTAAAAAGATTACGGACCGTATTCTTTACAAAATTCCGTGGGTGCCAAAAATCGGTGAAACAATGACAGTTAACGACCCTGAATATTGGGGTCTTGCCTGTATGGTAACAGACGAAATGGCAGAGATTGCACTTAAAATGAAGGTGCACAAGGGTATGACCTTGCCGGAAATTCAAAAGGCAACAGGCAAGGATGCCGATTATCTTGAAAAAATGCTGCAGGAAATGGCAAATATAGGCCTTATTGAATATAACTGGGAAAATCCCACAAGAACAAAGCAGTATGTTCTTCCTATGTTTGTGCCGGGCAGTGCAGAATTTTTCAATATGAAGTGGGAAAATATTGTGGAGCATCCACAGGTTGCAAATTTCTTTGAGCGAATGACTCAGCTGCCTTTGGAAAAAATCACTCCAATGGTGCCTCCGGGAGGAGCAGGAATAGGTATGCATGTTATTCCTGTTGAAAAGGCTATTGAGATGGAAAATGAAAGTGCCAGCGTTGAGCATATTTCTCACTGGCTCGACAAATATGACGGTAAATATGCAGCAGGTCCCTGCTCCTGCCGTTATTCAAGGGCAATATGCGGTGAGGGCTGTGCAGATGACCCTGAGGATTGGTGTATTGGTGTAGGCGATATGGCCGATTACCTTGTTGAAACAAACAAAGGCCATTACATAACTCGTGAAAAAGTAATGGAGATTTTGCAAAGAGCAGAGGATAACGGCTTTGTTCATCAAATTACCAATATTGACGGCGAGAATAAGATTTTTGCAATATGTAACTGTCAGGTTAAGGTGTGCAATGCACTGCGTACATCACAGCTTTTCAACACACCTAATATGTCACGCTCTGCTTATGTTGCAAGAGTTGAGGCAAAGGATTGTGTTGCCTGTGGCAGATGCGTTGAATACTGTCCTGCAGGCGCAGTAAAGCTCGGTCAAAAATTATGCACCAAGGACGGTGGACATATAGAATATCCAAAGCAGGAATTACCTGACACTAACGAGTGGAGCGAGGAAAAGTGGTCACCGGATTACCGTGACAAAAACAGAATTAACTGCTACGATACAGGTACAGCACCGTGTAAAACTGCATGCCCGGCTCATATTGCAGTACAGGGCTATCTTAAAATGGCATCGCAGGGCAGATATACAGAGGCACTTGCACTTATTAAAAAGGAAAATCCGTTCCCTGCTGTATGTGGCAGAGTTTGTAACAGAAGATGTGAGGATGCCTGCACCCGTGGTACTATTGACCAAGCTGTTGCTATTGACGAGGTTAAAAGATTTATTGCTCAGCAGGATTTAGATGCTGACAAGAGATATATTCCAAAAAAGGTTATTCCTTCAAACAGGGGAGAGTTTAAAAACAAAATCGCCGTTATCGGTGGTGGTCCTGCCGGACTTTCCTGTGCATATTATCTTGCAATTACAGGCTATCGCCCAACAGTGTTTGAAAAGAACGAAAAACCCGGTGGTATGCTGACCTACGGTATTCCGTCATATAAGCTTGAAAAGGATGTAGTCGAGGCAGAGATTGATATTATCCGTCAGCTTGGTGTAGAGATTAAGTGTGGCGTCGAGGTTGGCAAGGATATTACACTTGCCCAGTTAAGAGAGCAGGGATACGAGGCATTTTATATTGCAATCGGTTGTCAGGGCTCACGCCGTGCCGGTATTGTTGGCGAGGACGCACAGGGCGTTATGAGCGCCCTTGATATTCTCCATATGATTGCCGAAAATCATGATTTAGACCTTAAGGGCAAAAAGGCAGTTGTTATCGGTGGAGGTAATGTTGCAGTTGATGTTGCTCGCAGCGTTAAGAGATGTGGTGCCGATGTGCTTGGTATGTATTGCCTTGAGAGCAGAGAGGAAATGCCTGCTTCGGCAGAGGAAATATTTGAAACCGAGGATGAGGGTATTACAATCCAAAACGGTTGGGGTCCAAAGGAAATCCTTATTGAAAACGGAAGGGTTACAGGAATTATACTTAAGAAATGTCTGTCGGTAACAGACGAAAACGGACGCTTTAGCCCACAGTATGACGAAAATGATACTGTAACCATTGATTGTGACAATGTATATCTTTCAATTGGTCAAAGCATTGATTGGGGAAATATGCTCGACAGCGAGAACGTTGAGCTTGCACCAAATGGCAGACCTAATGCTGACAGCCTAACATATCAAACAACACAAAAGGATATTTTTGTGGGTGGCGATGTTTACACCGGTCCTACATTCGCCATTGATGCTATTGCAGCAGGCAAGGAGGGCGCAGAGTCAATCCACAGATTTGTTCACTACAATGCAAGCTTAACTATCGGCAGAAATCGCAGAGATTTTATTGAGCTTGATAAGGATAACATCAGGGTTGATACATATGATAATTCATCTCGACAGATACCGGGCTTTGACAAGAGCATAGACCGTAAGGTGTCCTTTAGAGATGCCCACAAGGCATTTACCGAGGAGCAGGTTAAAATTGAAACTGCCCGTTGCCTTGGCTGTGGTGCATCTGTTGTTGACGAGAATAAATGTATCGGCTGTGGTGTGTGCACAACAAAGTGCGAGTTTGACGCAATCAAGCTTCACAGAGAGCATCCGGAATGCAGTACAATGGTTAACTCCGATGACAAGATGAAAGCAATTCTGCCTTATATGATTAAAAGAAAAATTGCTATCAAAAAAGCCAAAAAGGGTTAATACTTATGCACGAGCTGGGTATAGTGTTTCATATTATTAAGCAGGTTGAACAGGTAGGGGAGGAGAACGGAATCAGCCGAGTTTCCTCCGTTACCCTTGAAATTGGGCAGGTATCGGGAGTTCTTCACGATTACTTGGAGGATTGCTGGAATTGGGCTTGTGGCAAATCAAAGCTTATGAACGGCGCAAGGCTTATTATTAACGAAATTCCTGCAGTTACTTTTTGCAGTGATTGCG
>CAMFYM010000071.1 GCA_946002045.1 uncultured Clostridia bacterium
ACCTAAGCCTTCGTCGGCAGCGTCAGATGTGTATAAGAGACAGGTACAAAACAGAGCAGTAAAAAGGTAAATAAAGATTACTGAATATTCTCTTTAACCTTTGCAGCCTTACCAACACGGTCACGAAGGTAATAGAGCTTTGCACGACGAACCTTACCGGTGCGTACAACCTGAACATCTACTACATTTGGTGAGTGCATTGGGAATACTCTCTCTACACCAACGCCGTATGATACACGACGAACTGTAAATGTCTTTGATACTCCTGAACCCTTAATAGCGATAACTGTACCCTCAAACATCTGGATTCTTTCACGAGAGCCCTCACGAATGTTTACAGATACCTTTACTGTATCACCGATACCGAACTTTGGAAGTTCTGCTTTTGTGCTGTCTTTTTCAATCAATTTAAGTGCGTCCATTTTTCTTCCTCCTAATTATTTATGAGATGTTCATATCAATAGCTGAAAGCGGACCATCTTCTTAATGCTCACACATTGGGCATTTACGCGTTGCAAGAGTTACAACGGAACAAATGCTGAATTATAATAGCACACTTGTTTGCAAAATGCAAGTATTTTATTTAAATTCTTTATAATCTTTATCAAGTAACGAAATACGCTCAATGCTTTTCCAATCATAATCCATATCAATCAGCCTGATAATTGTATCAAAAAGCAAGGATGGATTAAGGTTTTTATCAGCACCGGCAAGTAATCTTATGTTAAGAACAATAATGTCTTTTCTTGTAGAAACGGAATATTTGTCAATAAAGGCTTTAATATCGGTTTCCTTTAATATTCTTCTTTTGCCCTGCTTACCCTTTTTTAATGCTAATATTTCGTTGCTTTCAAGGACTGCCTTGATTTTTTCTAAAGCAAGCTCATTATCTGCAAATTGAAATTTGAAAACATAGTCAGAATAAGCTATTTCGCCACTGTCACGAAAATCGTCATACACATCTAATATTCTCAAATCATCAGGCAATACGCTGTTCATTTTAGACTTAATTTCTTCGTTAGATATATCGTCAATAAGCCTAATATCAACACTTTCACAAAGGCTTTCAACACCCAGTGATAAGGGCAATGAAAAGCACATATACGGATGAGGGTTAAAGCCTTCTGTGTACCAAAGAGGTATTTGTGCTCTTTTAAATGCTCTGCCCATTGCTCTGTTAATATCAAGATGACTGATATATTTTAACCTGCCCTGCTTGGCAAAACGGAGTCTAACCTCTCGCATCACATTTACCTCCGTTAAGTTTATTGGCACCACAGCCTGCACAGTTTATTCTGCAATGTGGTGTAGTCTTATTAAGGTGAGCCTTTTTATTCTCGTTTTCAAGGAATTTTCTGCTAACGCCGAAATCAAGGTGATCCCAAGGCAGAAGCTCTGTAAACTCTCTTTTTCTGTGAGTATAAAAATGAGGGCCAATTCCATTTTCATCAAAGGCAGTCATCCAGGCATCAAAATTGAATTTGTCATCCCACGAATCAAATTTGCAGCCCAGCTCAAAGGCACGAAGAATTACCTTGCCCAATCTTCTGTCGCCACGGGCAAGGACACCCTCTAACAAGGAGGTTGGTGTTTCATGGTAGGACACCTTAATCTTTTTGCTTGGAATACACTCTAACAGATACCTTTGCTTTTCCTTAAGTGACTCCATAGAATCCTCAGGCTCCCATTGAAATGGGGTAAACGGCTTTGGGATAAACGATGCGCAAGAGATTGAAACCTGAACACCGGTACCCTTTTGTCTGTTTGGATTTTTATAAAAGGCGTGTATTACCTCCATTCCCAAATCGGCAATACCCTTAATATCCTCCATAGTTTCAGTTGGAAGACCCATCATAAAATATAGCTTTACCGATGACCAGCCGTTATCAAACGCCTTTGTGCAGGTCCTGATAACCTCCTCCTCGGTTACATTTTTATTTATAACATCACGAAGTCTTTGAGTGCCTGCCTCAGGAGCAAATGTTAAGCCACTTCTCCTGACCTTGTTTAGCTGTTCAACAAGCTCATCGGAAAAATTATCAACTCTTAAGCTTGGCAGTGAAAGATTTATATTTTCCTTAACCGTCCAATCAATAAGAGTAGTAAGCATATTATTAACATCGCTATGGTCAGAGGTAGAAAGTGAGCATAGAGAAATCTCATCATAACCCGTTGAGTCAATAAGCGCCTTGCATTGTTTATTTATTGTTTCAACACTTTTTTCTCTTATAGGTCTGTAAATAAATCCTGCCTGGCAAAATCTGCAACCTCTGATACAGCCTCTGAATATTTCCTCCACGGCTCTGTCGTGAACAATATTTATATACGGTACTACAAACTCCTTTGGATAGTAAACCTTGTCCATATCCTTAACAATAGACTTTTTAACGGTTTTCGGAGCATTGTTAATCGGTGTAAGTGATTTTAATGTGCCGTCATCGTTATATTCATCAACATACAGCGATGGAACATATACGCCTTCAATATCCTTCGCCTTGTCCAAAAACTCCTGCTTTGTTGCGCCGTTTCTTTTGCACTCCTTAAGTAAGTCAATAACCAAATTGGTGCTGTATTCCCCCTCACCGAGAAATACAATATCAACAAAATCAACAATAGGCTCCGGATTGCAGCAGCACGGTCCACCGACGCACACTATGGGAGTCAATTCGTTTCTGTCACTGCTTTTAACAGGAATATGTGCTAAATCGAGCATATTAAGAACATTAGTATATGACAATTCATATTGCAGAGTAAAGCCAATCATATCAAAATCCTTGATATAATCACCACTTTCAAGGGCAAAAAGAGGAACATTATTTTTCCTCATTAAGTCCTCCATATCAGTGTCCGGAGCGAAAACACGCTCACACCAAGCATCCTCCCTGTCATTAACAAGTCCGTAAAGAATTTTCATTCCTAAATGACTCATACCTATTTCATATGTATCGGGAAAGCAAAAGGCATAACGAATATCTACCTTGTTCTTATCCTTTGTTACGGCATTAAGCTCGCCACCGATATACCTTGCAGGCTTTTGAACATACTGCAATAATTTTTCAACTTCTTTTTTCATAAATACCTCAATACATAATACTGTATGCAACTAAATAGATTGATATTAGGAGCAGAGAAAAGGATTTGTATTTTACTACCATTATAATTGAAATAACAAATATAAGGATTGTGAATACTCTGCTTAAAGCAACTGATAGCTTGTAGGAAAATAGCATCACTAACCTACCACCGTCAAGTGGGAAAACAGGAAGCATATTTAATACAAATAAAGCAAGGTTAATATTATCCCTTAACAAAAGATAAAGGAGCAAATTGACAATAGGACCTGATGCAATAATTATGAGCTCCTTATTTCTTGAAAGAGTGTTACTGTATTTTAGTGCAAGGCCGTAAAAGGACAGGGTCAGGCTATCAGCATTGCCACCACATAATTTTAAGGAAAAAAGATGACCTAACTCATGAAGAATTGAAAATAAAATTAGATAAATAATATTATCAACCTCAAGAAGCAATGCAAAGGATAATATTAAAATAAATGAAAAATCAACAGTAACCCTGCACCTTTTAATATAAAAGCTCACAAAACCACCGTATAATAATACGGAATAACAAAGCTTTTAATTACATTTTTTTCTTTTATCTATATAGTCCTGCAAAATCACAACTGCCGAAACGGCATCAACAACTGACTTTCTTTTTTTACCTTTAACATTGTTGGCAGAAAGAATGTCGTGGGCTATAACAGTAGTTAATCTCTCATCCTCGTAATCCACCGGCAGCGATATTTTATCCTGCAATGATTTACCGAAATCACGGCACTTTTCTGCCCTGAAGCCATAGGAGCCATCCATATTTCTTGGCAGTCCGATTACTATAAGACCGGGATTTTCTTTATCAACAATTTCAATAATCCTGTCAATAAGCTTTGGCACATATTTTTCAGTCAAAACGCAATAGGAGGATGCAAGTATTTCTTTTTCGTCGCAAAGGGCAATACCTGTTCTTGTATCACCGTAATCAATAGACATAATTTTCATAATAGTTAATCCTAACGAAAGAGGAAATCGGTAAGAACTGATTTCCTCTTTTAGTATAATGATTACTGTTCCTGATTTGGTTGAGTTGTGGAGCCTGCTGTTGTTTGCTGGTTATTTGTTGTTTCATCCGTGCTCACATCACTGTTGTTATTATCCTTATCTTTGTCCTTGTCCTTATTATCCTTATCGTCCTTGTTGTCTTTGTCTTCTTCAGAGGTTAAATTCCCGTGGCCGGCACAATTACCGGGAAGATTGTTTTTATCGTACCAGCCATAAACACCTGTATCCGATGCCAACTTGCCACAATAAGGGCAATAAGAACGCTGAACAATTCCGTCATAATCAGGAAATTGTGTTTCGTAATCAATATTTTTGTTATTAAGTGTTTCGTAAACCTCACCCATTACTGTATTCCATATTGTACCTGATGGGTTAGATGAAAGACTGTAATGTACCTCCTTAGGAGTATCATAGCCATACCAAACAGCAGCTACATAATTAGGTGTACCACCAACAAACCAACGGTCCTTATCATCAGTAGTAGTACCTGTTTTACCAAAGCACTGAATACCTGAAAGCTTATATGATGTACCTGTGCCCTGTGTCATTACTGTTTGAAGAAGCTTGTTCATTACCCAAGCAGTGCTTTCGCTAATAGCCTCCTGCTTTGTTTTTTCAGGCTCCTTTTCAATCAAAACATTGCCCTGACTGTCCTCTACCTTATAGTAGCAATAGGGCTCATAGTAATAACCACCGTTGCCAAAGGCAGCATAAGCAGCAGTCATATCAAGAACAGTAGCACCGTTAGTTAATGAACCTAACGCAAGTGGAGCATAGTCAACATCTCTGACGCTGTCAAGAGTTGAAAGGTGGAAATTTTCGCTTAACATCTCATACGAATAATCAACACCTATCATATGAAGAGTTCTTGCAGAAATAGTGTTAAGTGACCTTGCAAGACCGTTTTGAAGGGTCAGGTTATTTGAGGAATAACCACCACCCTGGTTATGTGGCCAAGGCTCACCGTCAACAACCTTTAACGGAGCATCCTTTATTATTGTTGACCAGGTAATCTGGGTATTATCATCAATAAGGCTCTTTTCAAGAGCAGGGCCGTAAACAGCCAATGGCTTGATTGTTGATCCGGGTGGACGAGTTGACATTGATGCACGGTTAAGCAGAAGTGAGCCCTTGTTTTTACCTGTACCACCGACAATGCCTCTGATTCGTCCGTTATAGTCCATAACGACCATAGCGCCCTGTACTGTTTCATCAGGCATTCTTCTGTAATTCTCATATACATCCTCAAGAGCATCCTGCACATCAAAATCAATAGCAGTATAAATCTTAAGTCCACCACCATAAACAAGGTTATGCGCCTTTTTGCTGGTGTAGCCCATTTTCTTTAAATCCTCTTGCAGTGTGGTAATAACGAAATCCACATAATAATTTGTTATTTCGTCATTATCCTTTTTATTGGATTCGTTTTTAATTTGGGAGCCCTTATAATTTTTGCTGTTGGTGAACACCATTTCATAATTAACAGCATCCTCATATTCCTTATCATCAAGGAATTTGTTGTCCTTGCTGTGCATTTCATCAAGAATCCAGAGCTGTCTTTTTCTGTTCTCCTCAGGATTATTTAACGGGTCGTACTGAGATGGGAACTGAGTAATAGCTGCAAGAGAAGCGCACTCGGCAGCATTAAGGTCAGATACCTCCTTGCCGAAATATTTTTCGGCAGCAGTCTTAACACCGTAGCAACCGTTTGAAAGGTATAATGTGTTGAGATAAGCCTCAACAATCTCATCCTTTGTATAGTGGCGTTCAAGATTAAGAGCCTTTAATATCTCATTAAACTTTCTAACATAGGTTACCTTATTATCATCAGTAAGGTTTTTAATGAGCTGTTGAGTAATTGTTGAGCCACCTTGACCGGAATTTGAAGGCTTAACAATAACGCCGATAGTTCTAATCCAGTCAACACCGTGATGCTTTGTAAAGCGTTTATCCTCAGCAGCAATAACTGCCTGTGGCATATACTCGCTCATATCCTCCAAATCAACCCAAATACGATTTTCTTCACCGTGAAGTCGTGTAATTTCAACCACCTTATCGTCATCGGTGCCGTATATTGTTGATGTTTGATTTTGAGTTCTTGCCTCGTCGGTAAGATTAAAAACAGGGTCACCGTAAACAACACTGTAACCGTAAATTGCCATTACGGAAAAGCATACAATGCCAACCACGCCGATAACCATAGCAATGCCCAATATAACCCTTAGAATAGTTGACACAGCCTTTTGCTTAGGTGTTTTATCCATAGCAGCCATTCTTTTCTTACGGCGCTTTGCATTTCTTGCTGCAAGCTCTTGTTCTATCTTTCTGCCTCTTTCAGCCTTTTTTGCTTTTTTATCAGAAGAGGATACATTGTAAGATGAAGGCAAAGTCTCCTGCTTTTTTTCTCTATTAGTTTTGTCTTCGTCATAAACCTTAGCCGAATTATTCATAAATGAATCTAATAAATCATCATAATTGTTATTCGATGCCATAATCATACCTCCGACAATTATTTGTACTATTATAACTGTCTCTTATACACATCTCCGAGCCCACGAGACGTAGAGGAAT
>CAMFYM010000072.1 GCA_946002045.1 uncultured Clostridia bacterium
TCGTCGGCAGCGTCAGATGTGTATAAGAGACAGATTTTATATTGAATATTTTGCTGATATGTGCGATAATAAGCTGTGATTTTATAAACTTAGGTGAAAATTATGATGAATTATAACGAACTTGCAGATTTATTGTTTCCTAATATTGACAAAGCGCCGGATTATTATGAGGAGCTTTACCCTGAAAGAAATTTAAAGGAGGGTGCAAGAGTAACAAGATTTGCACCAAGCCCCACAGGCTTTTTACATTTGGGAAACCTTTTCACCTGCTCTGTTGCATATAAGACTGCAAAGGCAAGTGATGGTGTGTTTTATGTAAGAGTTGAAGATACCGACCAAAAACGAAAGGTTGAGGGTGCAGTAGAAATTATGCTGGAGGGATTAAAGACCTTTGGCATTACTGCTCAAGAGGGCGTAATGATAGACGGCTCACAAAAGGGCGACTACGCACCGTATATCCAAAGCGAAAGGAAAGAAATTTATCAGGCATATGCAAAGTCACTTGTTAAGCAGGGCTTGGCGTATCCCTGCTTTTGCTCGGCAGAGGATTTAGAGGAGCTTCGTGTTCAGCAGGAAAACGAGGACACCAAGGGCTATTACGGCAAATATGCTAAATGCCGTAACCTTTCACTTGATGATATTAAAGAAAACTTATCACAGGGCAAAACCTGGACCTTAAGACTTAAATCTCCCGGTGACCCTGACAAGAAGTGCTTTTTTGACGATATGATTAAGGGCAAAATCGAAATGCCTGAAAATCTAATTGATGTTGTTCTTTTAAAAACTGACGGTATTCCCACATACCATTTTGCACATGCTATTGATGACCACCTTATGCACACAACACATGTTATCCGTGGTGATGAGTGGATTGCATCTGTGCCACTTCATCTTCAGCTGTTCCGTTGCCTTGGCTTTAAGCCTGTTAAGTATGCCCATGTGGCACCACTTATGAAGGAGGAAAACGGCAACAAGCGTAAGCTTTCAAAGCGCAAGGACCCGGAGTTAGCCGTAACATATTACAAGCAGGAGGGCTTTCCTTCTGAGGCAGTTAACGAATATATGCTCACTATTATGAACTCTAACTTTGAGGATTGGAGAAGGGTGAACAAGGACGCTGATATTGACTCCTTCCCCTTTAACCTTAAAAAGATGTCTGTTTCAGGCGCATTATTCGATTTGGTTAAGCTGACAGATGTATCTAAAAATGTTATCAGCACAATGAGTGCAGAAAAGGTATTTGAGCTTTCATCACAATGGGCAGAGGAGTTTTGCCCAAGCCTTAAGGCACTATATGACAAGGACATCGCCTATGCAATCAAGGTGCTTAATATTGACAGAGGCAACAAAAAGCCAAGAAAGGATATTGCAAAATGGAGCGATATTCCCGACTACATCAGTTATATGTATGATGAAGCCTTTAAGGCTGATTATGAGCTGACAGGCAACGCAACACCACAGCTTGCCCTTGAGGTATTAAGGCTTTACAAGGATATTTTTGATGTTAACGACGACAAGGATACCTGGTTTGGCAAAATTAAGGATATATGTGAGCCTGTGGGCTGCACACCTAATGTTAAGGAATTTAAGCAAAATCCTGACAGCTACAAGGGTCATGTTGGTGATGTTTCAACAATTATCCGTGTGGCGCTAACAGGCAGGACAAACACTCCTGATCTTTTCTCAATCACGGCATTATTAGGTACAGATATTGTTAACGATAGAATTGAAAAAGCAATAAAGCACTATGAGGAGGTAAAATAATGGCTGATATTAAAAATACAGAAAACGAGGAAGCAGTTGTTTCTAACTTTATTCACGATTTTATTGACGAGGATTTGCAGGAAGGTAAATACAGCAAAATCCAAACTCGTTTTCCTCCCGAACCAAACGGCTATTTGCATATCGGTCACGCAAAGGCTATTTGCATTAACTTTGGTGTTAAGAACAAATACAAGGGTATTTGCAATCTCCGTCTTGACGACACTAACCCTGTTAAAGAGGACACGGAATATGTTGACGCAATAATGGAGGACATTAAGTGGCTTGGCTTTGACTGGGACAATGTGTACTATGCGTCCGACTATTTTGATTTCATTTACGAGTGTGCAATAAAGCTTATCAAAAAGGGCAAGGCATTTGTTTGTGAGCTTTCTCCGGAGCAGATGAGAGAATATCGTGGCACACTTACACAGCCGGGTAAAAATTCTCCATACAGGGACAGAAGCATTGAGGAAAACCTTGATTTGTTTGAGCGCATGACAAAGGGCGAATTTCCTGAAGGCTCAATGGTGCTTCGTGCAAAGATTGATATGGCATCACCTAACCTTAATATGCGTGACCCTATCATTTACAGAATTATGTATGCTCACCACCACAGAACAGGTGATAAGTGGTGCGTATATCCTATGTATGACTTTGCTCATCCTCTCTCCGATGCATACGAGAGAGTTACTCACTCCCTTTGCTCTCTTGAATTTGAAAATCACAGACCACTTTATGATTGGTTTGTTAACGAGCTTATTGATTGGGAAAAGCCAAGGCAAATTGAATTTGCAAGGATGAATCTTAACTACACATTAACATCAAAAAGAAAATGCCTTAAGCTTGTTACAGATAATATTGTTGACGGCTGGGATGACCCAAGAATGGCAACCCTTAGTGGTATGCGTCGCCGTGGTTACCCTGCTGAAGCTATCCGTGATTTTTGCGAAAGAATAGGCGTTTCAAAGGCATACAGTGTTATCGACTTTGCTCTTCTTGAGGCTTGTGTTCGTGACAATTTAGGTGCAAATTCTCCAAGAGCAATGGCAGTTATTGACCCTGTTAAGCTTGTAATTGACAATTATCCGGAGGATAAGGTTGAGGATATTGAGTGCGAATACCACCCCGACCATCCTGAATACGGCTCAAGAACAATGCCGTTTTCAAAGGAGCTTTGGATTGAGCGCAACGACTTTATGGTTGAGCCCATTAAGAAATACAGACGCCTTTATGTTGGCAACGAGGTTAGACTTTACAAGGCATACTTTGTTACCTGCACAGGATATGATTTAGACGAAAACGGCGAGGTTTGCTGTGTTCATTGCACCTATGACCCTGAAACTTTGGGTGGCGATTCACCTGACGGAAGAAAGGTTAAGGGTACAATTCATTGGGTATCTGCAAAGGATTCCTGCCCTGCCGAAATCAGACTTTACGAAAGACTGTTTAATGTTGAAAATCCCAGTGACGAGGAGGGCGTTGACTCCTTTGAAGACAACCTTAACCCTGATTCACTTGTTATTGCAAAGGGCTATGTTGAAAAGGCAATCGCCAATTGCAAGGTTGGTGCAAAATATCAGTTTATGAGAAATGGCTATTTCTGCAAGGACAAGGACAGCACAGACGATATGCCTGTATTTAACAGAACCGTTGCACTGCGTGACGGATTTAAAATAGCAAAACAAAATTAAGCCGGTGATTTATTTTGAGTATTAGAAACGACATTAAAAATATTGCAATTATTGCCCATGTTGACCACGGTAAAACAACATTAGTTGACGAAATGCTGCACCAAAGTGGCATTTTCCGTGACAACGAGGAAGTGGCAGAAAGAGTTATGGACTCTAACGATTTGGAAAGAGAGCGTGGTATTACAATCCTTTCCAAAAACACATCTATTCATTACAAGGACACAAAAATCAATATTGTTGACACCCCCGGTCACGCAGATTTTGGTGGCGAGGTTGAGCGTATTTTAACAATGGTTGACGGCGTTCTGCTTCTTGTTGATGCCTTTGAGGGCTGTATGCCACAAACCCGATTTGTGCTTAAAAAGGCTCTCGGATTACATAAAAAGCCACTTGTTGTGGTTAACAAGGTTGACCGTGAGGGTGCAAGACCCGATGAGGTTGTCGATCAGGTGCTGGACCTTTTCATTGAGCTTGGTGCTGATGATGAGCAAATTGAGTTCCCTGTTATTTACGCATCAGGCAGAGGTGGCTATGCAAGCCTTGACCCTAATGCTCGTGATGGCGATATGCGCCCGTTACTTGATGCAATTCTTGAGCATATTCCGTCCCCAAAGGGTGATGCCGACGGTGCTGCACAAATTCTTTTCTCCTCCCTTGAATATGACGATTATGTTGGCAGAATAGGTGTAGGCAGAGTTGAGAGAGGTACAATTAAGGTTAACACACCATATGTACTTTGCAAGCAGGACGGCACACAGGAGAATATTAAATTCTCAAAGATTTATCAATTTGAGGGACTGAAAAGAGTGGACTGCACCCAGGCAAAATTCGGCGACCTTGTGTGCGTTGCAGGTGTTGCCGACCTGAATATAGGCGAAACAGCCTGTGACCCTAACTGTATTGAGGCTTTGCCCTTTGTAAAAATTGACGAGCCTACAATCTCTATGAACTTTATTGTTAACGATTCACCCTTTGCAGGCCGTGAGGGAAAATTCGTTACATCTCGCAATCTCCGTGACAGATTGTTCAAGGAGGTTGAAACAAATGTATCAATGAGAGTTGAGGAAACAGACTCTATGGACACCTTTAAGGTATCCGGTCGAGGTGAGCTTCACCTTTCAATTCTTATTGAAACAATGCGCCGTGAGAATTACGAATTTCAGGTTTCCCGTCCACAGGTTATTATGAAGAAGAGTGCAGACGGCAAAGCTCTTGAACCAATGGAGCTGGCAATTATCGAGGTGCCGGAGGAGTATGTGGGCGCTGTTATGGAAAAGCTGTGCTCTCGCAAGGGCGAAATTGAAAATATGGACACCCGTTCAACAGGTATGACTCACCTTGAAATAAAAATTCCCTCCCGTGGACTTATCGGATACAGAAGTGAATTTTTAACCGATACTAACGGTAACGGCATTATGAACCAGCTTTTTGTGGGATACGAGGAATACAAGGGCGATATTGCTACCAGAAGCCGTGGCTCTATTGTTGTTCACGAAACCGGTACAACCACAGGCTATGGACTTTGGAATACCCAAGACAGAGGCAAGCTTTTTGTAGGACCCGGTGTTGAGGTTTACGAGGGTATGATTGTGGGCGAGTGTGCAAAGGACGAGGATATTGTTTGCAATGTCTGCAAGAAAAAGCATGTAACAAACACCCGTGCAAGTGGCAGTGACGAGGCGCTGAAGCTGGTGCCACCAACCATTCTTTCACTTGAACAAAGTATGGAATTCCTTGCCGACGACGAGTGGCTTGAGGTTACACCAAAGTCAATCAGACTTAGAAAAACAATTCTCGATAAGTCATTAAGACTCAAAGCCGAAAGCAGAAAGAAATAACATAAAACAAACAAAAGGAGTGTGATTATATGAGTAACGGTTTATATTTTCACATTCCTTTTTGTCGTTCAAAGTGTCCCTACTGTGATTTTTTCAGTGTAAAATACGAAAAGGAGCTTGCTGAAAAATATACAGACAGGCTGTGTGAGGAAATAAAAAAATATAACGGCTCCTTTGACACAATATATTTTGGTGGTGGTACGCCAAGCATTATTGAACCGGAGCTAATCGGCAAAATAATAGCTGCCTCCAAAAATCAATTTGATATTGATAAAAACGCCGAGATTACTGTTGAATGTAATCCGTCAAAAAATCTTGAGAGGGATTTTGAAAAATATGCCCAATACGGAGTGAACAGAATCAGCCTTGGTATGCAAAGTGCAAGAAATGAGGAGCGCTTTGCTCTTGGCAGAGCTGCAGGACAAGCAGATGTTGCAAAGGCAGTAAACGATGCAAAAAAAGCAGGAATTACAAATATTAGCCTTGATGTTATGCTGGGCACACCCAAGCAGACGCTTGACAGTCTTGATGAAACCTTTGAATTTATCCACAAAATGGATGTTACTCATATAAGCGCATATATGCTTAAAATAGAAAAAGGCACAAAATTCCACCAATTACAAAACAAGCTCGTCTTGCCTGACGAGGACACCGTTTGCCAAATGTATTTAAAAACCGTTGACAGGTTAAAGGAATTAGGCTTTGAGCAATACGAAATCAGTAATTTTGCAAAAGCAGGATTTGAAAGCCGTCATAACACAAAATACTGGTTGCTTGATGATTACTTGGGTATCGGTTGCTCTGCTCATTCCTTGTGGCAGGGCAAAAGATTTTATTATGACAGGGACTTTAACATTATCCCCGACGGTGAGTGTAATTATGATGAGGAACGGATAATCCTTGGATTACGGCTCAGCAAGGGCATAAAAAAAGACCTTATCAAAAAGGACCTGTCTGCGTACATCAAAATGGGATATATTGTTGAAAAGGGCAATAACATTGCGCTAACTCCCAAGGGTATGTTAGTTTCAAACACAATAATTACTGCCTTAATATAAAAGACCCTTTTGGTTAAAATATAACCGAAGGGGGTTTTTTTATGTCCAAAAAATCAAAGAAAAGCTATGTTGAAAAATATCAGTTAGACCCGAAAATTACCAACCGATATGCCTCTTGGGTATCTAATCCCACAATTCAACCGGACGGTAAAACGGAAATGGGAGTGCCTATTCCCGATGAATTAAATACAGAGTTTTCAAAGGAATATCAAGAGGAAAACAAGCTATAAAAAA
>CAMFYM010000073.1 GCA_946002045.1 uncultured Clostridia bacterium
ACAGAAAGGAAAGCTTCTTTCTTATTGTAAGAGGAATTGAGGTTGGCGTTGTTTCGGGACTTGTTTGTGTTCTTTACAGATATGCCTTGTCCTTTGCAGAGTCAGGCTTAATGAGTGTTCTTGATTTTATTAAGGGCAATCCCTTTAGAATTGCTCTTTGGTTTGCTCTGCTGATTGCAATCGGTGTTGCCGTGACTTACATAAATAAGTGGGAGCCTATGGTTGCCGGTTCAGGCATACCACAGGTTAACGGCGAGGTTAAGGGGTATTTTAATCCTTGCTGGTGGAAAATAATTGCAGGCAAATTTATCGGTGGCACTGCGTCAGTTTTCTCCGGGCTTTCTCTTGGCAGAGAGGGTCCCAGTGTTCAGCTGGGTGGTATGGCAGCAAAGGGTGTTGCAAGAATTACAAGGGCAGACAGAACAACCGAGCTGCGTATGATTAGCTGTGGTGCAGGTGCAGGTATGTCGGCAGCCTTTAACGCACCACTTGCAGGTATTATGTTTGTGCTTGAGGAAATTCACCATTCCTTTGACAAAAGCGTTTTGTGTATGGGGATTGTGGCAACAGTAACTGCCGATTTTATTTCAAAGCTGTTTTTCGGTCAAAGCACCACCTTTAATTTTGAAACGGTTAATTTTCCCCTTCGTCATTATTGGCTGTTAATAATCGCCGGTGTTGTGCTTGGCATTTCAGGCACGCTATATAATTTGGTGATGGTTAAGGCACAGGATTTGTTCAAAAAAATAAAGCTGCCTGTTCAAATAAAGCTGCCCTTAGTGTTTATCATCAGTGGTATTGTGGGTCTTGTAATGCCTCAAATCCTTTGTGGTGGTCACACAATGGCAGACCTGCTTTTGCAGGAACGCCCTGAAATTAAGACGATAATTGTTTTGCTTGTTTGCAAATTTCTTTTCGGTGCCGTTTGCTTTGCTTGCTCTGCTCCCGGTGGAACTCTTTATCCCCTTTGTATTTTAGGCTCATATTTGGGTGCAGTTATTGGATTGGTGTCAATGAAGGCAGTTGGATTAGGTCCGGAATTTTACGAGGAGTTTGTCGTTATCGGTATGGCAGGCTTCTTCGCCTCCATTGTGAGAGCACCGATAACAGGTATTATTCTTGTTTATGAACTAACAGGAGATATGAATAATATTTTGCCTTTGGCGACTGTCAGCCTTATCAGCTATGCCCTTTCAAATTTGATTGGGGTTCATCCCATTTACGAAACATTGCTTGATAATATGATTAAAAAGACAGACGATTCATCACACTTTAAGCAGGCAGACGAAAAAATAATAAAAACCTTTGTCATCCCTATTGGCAGTCCTCTTGACAGAAAGGCAGTTAAGGATATTGATTGGGGTAAGCATTGCTTGATAGTCAGTATTGAGCGTGATGATGTTTCTATTACGCCAAAGGGAGATACGGTGCTAAAAGAAGGGGACGAGCTTGTATTCCTTGTTAGTCAGCGCCGTTTTTCAAAGGATAACAAAAGAATTGAAAAAATGATAACGGGATAAAAAATGCGATAGAAGAGTAATTCTTCTATCGCAATTTTTTATTATTATATATACTGTGTTACATCATTTCAGCAATAATGTCGGAAAATTCTGTTGGATTTTCAAGGTCAAGACCTGCAATAAGTCTTGCTGATGAATAAAGAAGCATTGTGTATTTAGCAAGTGCTTCATCATCTGCGTTCGCAAGCTTCTCTGCAACAGGGTGATTTGAGTTAATCTCTAACACAAGCTGAGCCTTGACACCTTGATTTGCACCGGGCATTGAATTTAGCACCTTCTCCATTTCAAGAGAAACATAACCCTCTGCAGTAAGGCTAACCGGGTGAGTTCCTAATTTGTTGGAAAGCTTAACGGCTGTAACCTTGCCCTCAAGAATATTTTTCATTTTTTCAAGAAGGTCCTTTGCGTCCTCATTCTTTTTGCTGATTATTTCCTTTTCTGCATCTGTGCTTAAATCTAAATCGTCCTTGCAGATGTTTGCAAAGTGCTTGCCATCGTATTCCATAAGCATTTGAATTGCAAATTCGTCAATCTCGTCTGTAAAGTAAAGCACCTCATAGCCCTTTTCCTTAACAGCATCAATTTGTGGCAGCAGAGAAATTTTCTCTGTGCTTTCGCCACAGGCATAGTAAATAACCTCTTGCGAATCTGCCATTCTGCCAACATATTCCTTAAGGGTTACATATTCGCCATTTGATGAGCTGAAGAGCAACAAATCTTTAAGGCTGTCCTTGTCCATACCGTAGTTAGCATATACACCGTATTTTAACTGTAAGCCAAACGCTTTAAAGAATTTTTCGTATTTTTCACGGTCGTTCTTCAGCATTTTTGCCAGCTCGTTTTTGATTTTCTTATCAATAGCCTTTGCAATAATTTTAAGCTGATGGTCGTGCTGGAGCATTTCACGGCTTATATTAAGACTAAGGTCAGCACTGTCCACAAGACCCTTTACAAAGCTGAAATAATCAGGGAGTAAATCGCTGCATTTGTCCATGATGAGTACACCGTTGGAATAAAGCTGAAGTCCCTTTTCATATTCCTTGCTGTAAAAGTCATAGGGTGGATTTTCAGGAATAAACATAAGTGCATCAAAGGTTGCCTGTCCCTCGGTCTTTGTGTGAATAACTGCAAGAGGGTCGGTGTAATCCATATACTTGCTCTTGTAAAATTCGTTGTAATCCTCCGGCTTGATTTCGCTCTTTGATTTTCTCCAAAGGGGAACCATGGAATTGAGAGTTTCCATGCTGATTTCCGTAATATATTCGCCCTCTTTTTCAGGGTCGGGAACCTGGTGACTCATTTCCATAACAATTGGATAACGAATATAATCGCTGTATTTTTTTACAAGCTCGTCAATTCTGTATTGCTCAAGGTATTGTGAGTAATTTTCATTTTCATTATCCTCTTTAATGTGTAGCGTAATAGTTGTGCCAACACTATCCTTTTCGCATTCTTCAATGGTGTAGCCGTCAGCACCGGTTGATGTCCACCTATAAGCAGTGTCATCGCCGAAGGCTTTTGTAACAACCTCCACCTTGTCTGCTACCATAAACGATGAATAAAAGCCTACACCAAACTGACCGATAACAGAAATATCCTCGGAATTGTCGCTGTGGGCGTTTTCTGCCTTAAAGCTTTGTGAACCGCTTTTTGCGATTGTGCCAAGATTGTTTTCCAGCTCCTGTGCTGTCATACCGATACCGTTGTCGGAAAGAGTTATTGTTCGGCTTTCCTTATCTAAATCAATTTGAATTTTAAAATCATTTCTTGAAAGAGTAACCGAATCATCTGTTAATGACTTAAAATAGAGCTTGTCAATAGCGTCTGATGCGTTGGAAATCAGCTCTCTTAAAAATATCTCCTTGTGTGTATAAATGGAGTTAATCATCATATCAAGAAGCTTTTTTGATTCTGCCTTAAATTGTTTTTTTCTCAAAATAATCATCCTTTGCTGTTTAGTTAGCACTCTGCAACCTCGAGTGCTAAATACTATTATAGCCTCTATTTCCTAATTGTCAATACCTGGTAATAAAAAGTTAACATTTGGCTTGCCGAAACCTTTTATACATTATATATTATGAATCTTGCAGTAGGGAAAAAGACCCTACTATTTGTTATTTTTTTGCAAAAAATTCCATCATTTATTTAGAATATCCAAACTCTCCTTGTGCAAAATATTACAGTAATGTGTATCAAAAATTTACAAGGGAGAATTTTTTATGAAAGCAACAGGAATAGTTAGAAGAATTGACGATTTAGGCAGAATTGTTATTCCAAAGGAAATTCGCCGTTCCTTTAGAATTAAGGAGGGCGACCCACTTGAAATTTTTACAGATGCTGAGGGTGAGGTTATTTTTAAAAAATATTCACCCATTGGTGAGCTTTCAAATTTTGCAAATCAATATGCAGAGGTGCTCCATAAAAGTGGGGGACTGCCCATTGCAATTATGGACAACGACCATGTAATTGCCGTGTCAGGCTTAAGCAAGCGAGAGGTTCTTGAGCGTAGAGTTACAAAAAATCTTGAGGAGCTTATGGAAAACAGAGCTATTCACATTTCAACAGATACCGTGCCAAGCATGAACGCCATTGAAGGCTTTGATAGAAAGGCAAATGTGGTTTATCCTATTATCTACGGTGGCGATGTAAGTGGAGCAGTTGCACTGATTGAGGAGGAAAATAATGCTCTCCCCAGCGAAACAGATATTAAATTAGTTCAGGTTGCAGCAGCCTTTTTAGGAAAACAAATGGAATAGCCTTTGTGCAAATTGCATAAAAATATCAATTCATTTTTGTGCAATATATTACATAGGTAGAAAGTAGGTAAAACCTCTTGATTTTTTAAAAAGGAGTTATATAATGGTGGGCAAAGAGAGGTTTTAACCAAAAGAGGACACAGACATGAAAAGATTTAAGGACGAAGCCCTTGGATATTTGAAAGATATGTTTGCTCAAAGCCATATGGCAACACGAACTATTCTCTCCTTTTTCAGTATCATAATTATGGGCCTTGGCATTTCTTTATTTTCAGTTTCCGATTTTGGTGTTGACCCCTATACTTCAATGAATATGAATGTAGCAAGTACATTGGGTGTCAGGTTCGGTACATACCAAATGATATTAAACGGTGCAATTACGCTGTTCGTTATTATCGTTGCTCATCGAGGCTTGGTGGGCGTTGGCACAGTAATCAATATGGTTGTTTGTGGATATGCCTGTGAGTTTTTCCAAAGCATAATTAAGCCCTTTGTTGAAAGCCATTATATCCTTGCAGTAAGAATCCCCCTTCTCCTTGCAGGAATAGTAACCCTGTGCTATGCTTGTTCATTATTCTTCACAGCCAATATCGGTGTGGGTCCCTATGACTCTCTCAGCTTTATGCTTAGCTCTTTTACGAAGATTCATCTTAAATGGGCAAGAGTCATAACAGATGTAACAGTAGTTTTAATAGGACTTGTTGTTAGTGGTGGACTTACAGCATTGCTTAAGGGTGACCTGGCAGGCGTTAAGAACATCGGCATTGGAACGGTTATTACTGCATTTTGCATGGGGCCGCTTATCAGCTTTTTCAGTAAGTATGTTAACGAGAGGCTTTTTAATGCAATATGCAAAAACAGCCAACAAGGTTGTTGAAATTATTTCTTCAGCCTTTTTAAATATACCAACCACGTTTTCACATAAATTTTTACCCCTTATGAAAGAAGCACACTGTGTTATGCAGTGTGCTTCTTTCGTTCTTTATTTATTTATTTCATAAAATCCTTTACCCTATCAATGCTGCTTAATCCCTGCTTGTAGCCGAGGGAATAAATCTGCTTTAGTTTTTCAGGATTTTTTTCAAGAGTAGGAGCGTTTAAAGGCTCGTCGGGACAAATAATTAACGCCTTGCCCTGATACTCCATATCAAATGCAAATCTTCTTTGATTATTATAGACCTGATGTCTGTTTAAAATTTCCTTTGCCATAAGGGGATAACGATGCATAACGCCCTTTACAATTCTTTCGTGGCCTATGGGCTTTTTAACATAATTCTTATCCTGTGTCATAATAACAACACATTTTTCACATCCGTCATCATATGCTCGCCTTAACGGAATAGAGTCGGTCAACCCACCGTCATAGTAATAATCCTTGCCTAAAAGAACAGGCTTGGTGGCAAGAGGCAGAGCACAGCTTGCTCTTAATTCCTCACAGCCGTTACGAAAATTCTTTGGATAAAAATATTCACTTTTACCTGTTTGCGCATTAGTAGCCACACAGCAAAACACAGCGTTAGATTTTTCATAATTATCATAATTCAATGGGAACATATCGTATGAAAGCTCACCGAATATCCACTTTGAATTTAGATATTCACCGTTTTTAACCATAGACTTAAGGCTCATATATCTTTCATCTGCCGAATAGCCTATGGTAATATCTCTCATTCTGTGAATATCCTTGCCTAAAAATGACACTCCGTTACAGGAGCCGGCAGAAACACCGATTACATAAGGAAACTCAATGTTGTTCTCCATAAAGGCGTCAAGAACTCCACTGGTAAAAATTGCACGAAGTCCACCACCCTCAAGAACAAGACCGTTTTTATACATACAAAACCTCGAAAAATAAAGGCAGCTCCATAGGAAACTGCCTAATTAGTTAAATAAAATTATTCTGCTTTTTTGCTTGCTGTCTTTTTTGCAGCCCTTTTCTTTGGAGCCTCTTTTGCAGGAGCTTCCTCAACAGCAGGCTCCTCTGCTTCGGCTTCAATTATCTCAAGCTCGTTGTCACACTCAAAGAAATCGTTGTCGTCAAAATATTCCGGCTCTTTTTTTCCTGTAAATTTTTTAACAGCCATATAGATTGCAGCAGCAACTGCAGCAAGTGCAACAATGGCAGAAATTACTTTTAATATCTTTTTGAAATTCATAATTATAACCCCCTTTGAATTATACTTACATTATAGATGTATTGCAGAATAAAGTCAAGGGCAAAAAATAAACTCCCACTTAAAAGCGAGAGTTTGTCTTGTAACTGAATTATGCGTTAGCCTTTTTTGCAAGATT
>CAMFYM010000074.1 GCA_946002045.1 uncultured Clostridia bacterium
TCCTCTACGTCTCGTGGGCTCGGAGATGTGTATAAGAGACAGATGTTAATGAGTGAAAATGTTGGCATTAAACAAAAAATAAGCACACTGATCGATAATATCAGGTACTATTGGAAGGAGCCTCCAAAGGGCAGATTTATGTCCTTTAAGGAAATCGGTGCCTATGCATTCGGTGGTATCGGTGCTTATCTTATCGTAACAATGAGCTGGACCTGCTTGCTTGCTGCAACTAATGTATTCATTACAGGTACTATCGGTATCGGTCCAAAGCATATGTATTTTCTTTATGTTATCGCTGTACTTGCAAATATTCCTTTAACAGGCTTAAGAGCAAATATTATTGATAACACGAGAAATAAAGAAGGTAAGTACAGACCGTACCTGCTTAAAATGGGTATCCCTACCGTACTTCTTTTCATCGGTATTGTTTGGTTCCCATACGATAAGCTTCATTTAATAGTTGGTCAAGGTCAAATTTTTGGTCAAAGCGCAGATTACATAGCAAAATGTGCAGTAATTCTTATATTTAACCTTCTCCTTCAGTTCTTCTATTATTTCTTCTATGACGCATATGAGAACCTTATTCACGTTCTTTCTCCAAATTCACAGGAAAGAGCAGATGTAGCGTCAATTAAGAGTATCGTATATTCTCTCGGTCCATCAATCGTAAACCTTATTACTCCGATTATCGCACAGAGAATTTTCCACACAAATAGTATGGATATTCGTGTTTACAGATTGCTGTTCCCGATTTTAGGTATTCTCGGTACATTACTTTGCATACTTGTTTATGCAAACACACAGGAAAAGATTATTCAGGCAAAAACCCATGTAATTCAGATTAAATTTATTGATGCTCTTAGAGCAGTAGCAAAGAATAAGTATTTCTGGATTATCTCATTGGCAGGCTGGATTGGATTCCTTGAGTCTGCATACAACAATATCCTTAACTGGCTCTACAACTATGGTGGTGCCTGCTCAGGTGATGTTTACGGTATTATAGTTACAATTAACGGTAATGCAGCACTTTGGGGTATGATTATGGCTCCATTCTGTATTCGTAAGTGGGGTAAGAAAAAGGTACTTGTTTTCACAAATATTCTTAACATCCTCTTTATCCTTGCAATGCTTATTTTCACAAAAGAAATTAACGCTGCAACAATTTGGGGCGTTCTGTTCTGCTTGTATCTTAACGGTGTTGTTGGTGCATTTATGCATATTCTTAACCCGGCAATTCAGGCAGATATTCGTGATTATCAGCAGTACAGAACAGGCGAAAGAATTGACGGTATGTTCGCTGCTGTTGCAACAATTGGTTCTGTAATTACACTTTTGATGTCCGGCGTTATTCCTGCAATTCAGGAAAGACTTGGTATGACAACCGAAAGAGCAAGAGAAGTAATTGCCAATACAGAGCTTATGTCAAGAGTACTTCCGGGTGTTGATAAAAATATCGGTCAAATGCTTGCTGAACAAGCTGCAAACGGTCAGGATATTTACAATGCTGCTAACGCACTTTATGATGTTCAGGGCGTACTTCTTCCGCTTCTTCATTGGCTCATCATCATTTCTGCTTTTGGTGCATTTCTTAATGTTGTACCGTTCTTCTGGTATGATTTTGAGGAGCAAAAGCAAAAGTCAGTAGTTCGTGTTCTTAAGGTTCGTGCTTTGTTCGAGGACTACGGCAACGATGCTCTTAACGACCGTGAGCTTGTTGAGGCTATTGACCTTGTTAATAACGCAAGAGAAATGGCTGTGGCAGAGCCTAAGAATGTATCCAAAAAGGATTATAAGGGAATTAAAGATAAAGAAGAGCGTAAGGCTGCAAAGAAGGCTTATCGTGATGCTCTTGAATTTAACGAGGAAATCATTATTTCTAAATTCGTATGTGATGAGCTTGATAAGTTCAATTCAGATAATGTTATCCGTCAGGTTGCTCTTTATCAAAAGGTATTTGACGAGGGTCTTGACGGTATCAAGAATATGGATGTTGCAGAGGTTAAGCGTGAGCTTGCAGAAGCAAGGAAATTACCTCATACCACTAAGGAAGAAAAGGAAATCCGTAAGATTGAGATTGAGCTTGCAAAGAAAAAGCTTTCATCTCACAAGAATTATCTCAAGCATTATGGCACAGTAAATGCTTTTGAAGAGCCTGATATTAAGGTTCTTGAGGGCTTCTTCGATATTGAAGACCAGTGCGACGATAAGATTGCTTTGCTTTCAAAGGAAGTTGCTGAGGCAAGAAAAGCAAAGGATATGGAAGAGGTTGCAAAGCTTAAGGCTGAAATTAAGGAATATACAGAAAAGCGCAAGGAGGCTCGCAAGGCTTCTAAGGCTGAAATGGATAACCACGCAACCTTTAACCGTGCTGCTGATGCCTACATCACAGCAAGAAAGCTTCTTGTTCAAAAGGAGAATTTCTCTCACTTTGATGAGATTGCTGCGCAGTATGACGAGGCTAAGGCTCGTGCTGACGAGGCAGACAGAATCAAGGCAGAGGAGGCAGCACTTAAGCAGAAGGAGCTTGAAGAGGAGCTTATGAATCGTAAGGCTGCAAGGTCCAAGAAAAAGAAGTAAAATACAAATAATAGCAATTAACGGACTTGTTCTTTATGAACAGGTCCGTTTTACTTTCCACAGGCAATAAATAGCAATCCGAACCGTGGTTCAAATTGGCTTATTTGCCCTTACTCTTTATTGCCTACTTACCCATTTCTCTTAATTGCATATAATAAAGTATATTATGAAATGAGGTATTTATGTGGAAAATTTATATATAAAGGTAGCTTCAATTACCAATGCTCAGCGTGGGCAATCACTTTTGCGTTCAAGGGGCTATAAGCCCATAATCAGAAAAATAGAAAAACCAAATCATGTGGACGGTTGTGGATATGCAATAGAGGTTAGGGGAGATAAGGAGGAAATTATTAGGCTGTTTACTCAAAAAAGAATAGCAGTTAAGGAGGTAGAATCTTTATGATATACCTTGATAACAGTGCCACAACAAATCCAAAGCCTAATAATGTTATCTATGCTACTGACAAAGCTATGAAAAATTATAGCTTTAACAGTGGCAGAGGTGGATATAAGAAATCAATTATTACTGCTGAAAAAATTTATAATGTCAGAGAAAAGCTTTCGTCAATATTACCTTATCAGTCCCAAAATATTGCCTTTACTCAAAACTGCACAGCTGCTTTAAATATGGCAATCAAGGGGAGTGTAAAGAAGGGTGATCATGTTATTATTTCCTGCCTTGAGCATAACGCTGTGTCCCGACCGGTTAATGCCTTGGCAACAAAGGGGATAATAACCTACGATGTTGCAGGTATAAGCTATGATGACGATGAAACAATATCTAATATTAAAGCTCTCATTAAGGACAATACAAGCCTAATTGTCTGTATGCATAGCTCAAATGTGTTTGGTGTTGTGCTGCCTGTTTTAAAAATAGGCGAGCTGTGCAGGGAGCATGGAATACGGCTGATTGTTGATGCTGCTCAATCAGTAGGCGTTATAGATGTAAAAAATATAAATGCAGATATTCTTTGTGCCCCCGGTCACAAAGGACTTTATGGTCCAATGGGGACGGGCTTTATTGCAGTCGGAGAGTCAACGAACCTTGATACTTTAATTGAAGGTGGAACAGGATCACTGTCAATGAGCCTAAATCAGCCGGATATTTTTCCGGATAGATTAGAGTCTGGCACACTCAACAACAGTGGTATTATCGGTCTTGGTGCCGGCGTTGATTTTGTTAAGTCAAAGGGTATTGGCAATATTTATCACCACGAGCTTTCTTTAATTCAAATGATTTACAGCGAGCTCAATAGGTTAGATAATGTAATTCTCTATACACCTTTTCCTCAAAAGGATAAATTTGCTCCCATTATTTCCTTTAATTATGCTAATTACCCGTCAGAGAAAACTGCATCCCTGCTGGCAGAAAAGGGGATTGCAGTCAGAGCAGGACTTCATTGTGCTCCTCTCGCACATAAATTTTATAATACCGATGACAGAGGTACCGTAAGAATAAGTCCATCGGTGTTTACCACTACTCGTGAATGTGAAATTTTTATAAATACTTTAAAAAAACTTTGATATTCGCTTTATTTCTCTGCTATTCTGTGCTAAAATAAAGTTATAAAAAACAGAAATACAAGGATGTATAATATGTTGACACAAATTACAGATTTTTTTAATAAGATGCTCAGCGTCTTTTCAACATTTTCAATAACAGATTTTTTAGATATAACGGTGGTAGCTGTTATTATCTACATTTGTATCCGTATCATTAGAGAGTCAAGAGCAATTCAGCTTGCAAAGGGCTTAATATATCTTGCTCTTATTTATGGTGTTGTTACTCTTTTGGGTATGGAGGCATCAAGCTTTATTTTTAAATCAATATTCTCAAATATCTTAATTATTCTTGTTATAATCTTTTCTCCGGAATTGAGGAATATTCTTGAGCAATTAGGCCACGGTGCTGCAAGAAAAAGCTTTAGAACAATTATTCATCCAGGATTGGCTGTGGAGCTTGCTGAAACGGAGGCTGCAATAGAGGCTGTATGTAAGGCTTGCTCGGATATGAGCGACCAAAAGATTGGTGCACTGATTTGCTTTGAGAACAACACTCTACTGGGTGATGTTATCGCAACAGGTACAGAGATTAACGCAAAGGTCACCAAGGAGCTGGTAGAAAATGTATTTTTTCCAAAATCTCCTCTCCACGACGGAGCTATGGTTATTCGTGACGGTAGGATTTGTGCAGCAGGATGTATTCTGCCGTTAACCAAAAAAACGGTTTCCTCTGCCCTTGGCACAAGGCATAGAGCAGGTATCGGTATCACTGAGCAAAGCGATGCCGTAGTTATAATAGTTAGTGAGGAAACGGGGTATATCTCGGTAGTAAATAACGGTGTCCTTGAACGAAATGTGTCAGACGGTGATTTAAGAGACATCTTAATGACAGAGTTTGTGCCGTCAGGTACCTCTGCCGATGACAAAATTATTACAAAACTCTTAAGGAGAATGAAAAAGTAATGGCTGAAAATAAAATGAAAAATAAGTTCTCCTTAAGAAAGCTTATTTATAACGATAAGTATTTAATAATTATTTCTATTGTTTTGGCAGTAGTTATTTGGGTTGTTACATCAATCAACCTTTCGCCTGAAACTACAAAAACCATTTCCGTCCCTGTTTCAGTTGATTTTACAGGCAGTGCAGCCCAGCAGCTTGGTTTAAAATGCTATGGCGAGCAAGCCTTTGATGTTGATGTTACTGTTAGCTGTAAAAAGTATCTTGCCAAGGATATTACTGCCGATAAGCTTAAGGTTTACCTTCAAACTAATGTTGTCACCTCAAGTGGTACCTTTGATGTGCCTATTAAGGTAGAATCCAATGAGTCTGCCGATTTTAAAATAACAAGCTTTTATCCTACTGTTTACAGATCATATTTTGATTTTGAGGAAGAGAAAAATATGGACCTTGAAATTAAATATGCCAATGAGGATTTTATCGAGGATGGCTATGTTATGGGTCAGCCTTTGCTTAGTCAAAGCACCGTTACTATCAAAGGTCCTCGTAATTATGTCAGTCAGGTTGCATCTGTGAACGCTACCGTTAAAATTGATGAAAAGCTTAATAAAACAAAAACAATGGATATTAACGCCGTTGCTCTTGATAGCTATAATTCAAAGGTAAACTATGTTTCCGTTGACTCAGGCAAGGAAAGCTTAACTATCACTATCCCTGTTTTAAAGAAGGCAAATCTTGATGTTTCTGCAAGCTTTGTAGGCAAGCCAAGCAAAATCAGCACATCAGCCTTTAACATTTCATATAGCGTTAATCGAGTTAACTGTGGAGTCCTTGAGGAAGCGAAAATCAATACTGCCAATATCGGTGAAATTAACTTTTCTCAATTAAAGCCGGGTGTTAATAAATTCTCCTTTGAAACAAAGGCACTTGATAGCTTTGTTATTCTTGATGATATAGACACTATTGATGTATCTGTGACAGTGCCTGACAATTATGTTCAAAAGGATGTTTATGTTTCTTACAGCTCTGTTAAGCTCATTAACGTACCTAAAGGCTATTCGGCATATGTTACAGGAATTAACGATAGTAGTGTAACTGTTGTCGGCACAAAGGACAGTATAAAAAATCTGTCCTCAAGTAATGTTTCTCTGATAGTTGATTTTTCCAAGATTGACGAAAAGGATTTGAAGGAAGGCTCTAATACCTTCAAAATTACAACTGCTCTTGAAAATTCAGATACCTCCTGGATTTACGGCGATTACGAGGCATATGTCAGAATTTCAAAGGCATAGACAAGTACAAAAAAGTGTACCCCTTTGGGGTACACTTTATTTTATGTAGTGTAGAATAACGATTTGCTCTGTGATTTAGAAAATCTGTAAACACTCATTTCAATACCAAGTGCAAGATAAATACAAAGTGACGATGAGCCACCGGCAGAGAATAGAGGTAATGTAATACCAATGC
>CAMFYM010000075.1 GCA_946002045.1 uncultured Clostridia bacterium
CTTGTCAGCTGTTTTCAGGCAGTAGTGGTAATTCAATATTGATTTCATCAAAGGGGCATAGCTTTTTGGTAGATATAGGCGTGTCTGCCAAAAGGTGCGAGAATGCCTTGCTTGCCATTGGCGTTGAACCCAAAAGCATAGAGGGTATATTTGTTACTCACGAGCATAGCGACCATTGCTGTGGTGTGCGTGTATTTGCAAATCGCCATAAGGTGCCTGTTTACGCATCTCAAATCTGTATTGACGAAATGTATCATTTAGGTGTCGTTGACGATAGAACTAATGTTGTTGCTATGGGTGATTTTGCCGATTTGGATGAAATCAAGGTGTTGTCCTTTAAGCAAAGTCACGACAGTAAGGATTGCCTTGGTTATAGATTTAATTTGCCTGATGGCAGGAGCGTGGCCGTCTGCACAGATACGGGCTATATCACAGATAGTGCTAAGGAAATTTTGCCGTCAACCGATTTAGTGTTTATTGAGTCTAATCACGAAATATCTATGGTTGAAACAGGTCCCTATCCGTATTTTTTAAAGAAAAGAATATTAGGCACACAGGGTCATTTGTCAAATTTTGCCTGTGGTGAATACATAAAGGAGCTTGCTGAAAGTGGAACAACACGCTTCGTTCTTTCCCACTTAAGCAAAGAAAATAACACTCCTCATATCGCAAGGCAAACGGCAATCAGTGCATTAAGCGAAATAGGGTTAAAGGAAAATATTGATTATCGTCTTTATGTTTCCCCTCCTGAAAATAATGACAAAGGAATTGTTCTATGATAAATGTTACTGTTATTGCAGTAGGCAAGCTTAAGGAAAGCTATCTGCGTGATGGGTGTAATGAATATATTAAAAGGCTTGGTGCCTTTGCAAGGGTGAATATTATTGAGGTTAACGAGGAGAGGTGCTCTGACAATCCCACTGACAGCGAGATAAAGGCTGTTATCAAAAAAGAGGGAGAAAGAATTGCTGCAAAAATCCCAAAATCTGCCTGCGTTATCCCTCTTTGTATTGAGGGAAGGGAATATTCATCACCTGATTTTTCAATGCTTATGGAGGGTATTTCTCTTAAAAGCTCACACATATGCTTTGTTATAGGTGGCTCCTTCGGTCTTGATGATGCTGTTAAGCAAATGGGCAGGTACAAGCTGTCCTTTGGTAAAATGACATTACCTCATCAGCTGGCAAGGATGGTTTTGCTTGAGCAGGTTTACCGTGCGTTCTCAATATCAAATAATTCAAAATATCATAAATAAATAAAACGGATTGGGCTTCCAATCCGTTTTATTTATTCGTTATTCATTATCCGTTATTCATTATCGCTATCGCCGAAATATGCCTTGGCAATTCTAACGCTTTCCATTGCGTCCTTTGCGTAAAAATCTGCGTTAATCATTTTAGCATATGATTTTGTCAGCACAGCACCACCTACCATTACCTTTGCGTCGGTGTTGTCGTGAATTAGCTTTATTGTCCTTTCCATATTGGGAACAGTTGTTGTCATCAAAGCAGACAGTGCAACCAGCTTACAATCATTTTTTATTGCTTCCTCCAGCACTGCTTCGCACTTAACATCCTTGCCTAAATCTATTACATCAAAGCCGTAGTTAGACAGCAAAACCTTAACAATATTTTTACCAATATCATGGATGTCACCCTCAACTGTGGCAATAACGATTTTGTTAGTGCTTTTCTTTTCCTGCCCTGTTAAAACAAGATGAGATTTAATTTCGTTGAACGCCTCCTTAGCTGCGTCAGCGCTCATCAATAATTGAGGCAGGAATATTTTATTTTTTTCAAATCCGTCACCTACTATATCAAGAGCAGGAATAATGTATTCGTTTATGATGTCAAGGGATGAGGTGGTGGCAAGTAACTCCTTTGCACAGGCACCTGCATCCTCTTTAATGCCTTTAATAATTGCTGTCTTTAAATCGAATGTGCCTGTGACGGATTTTGCTCCCTCTGTTACAGTTACAGAGTTGATATATTCAGAGCAGTTATCATCATATCCCATTAGCGCATTATACGAATAATATGCATTCATCATAGGCTCACTTAACGGATTTATAATTCCGGCAGACAATCCGTTTTCAAGAGCAAGAGTAAAGAACGCAGTATTGATTGCCTCACGCTTTGGCAGGCCGAAGCTAATGTTTGATACACCTAAAACTGTGCCAACACCTAATTCATTTCTAATATATTTTACTGCCTTTAGTGTTTCAATAGCATTATTTTTGTCAGTAGAAATAGTCATAGTAAGTGCATCTACAACCAAATCCTTTTTGTCGATTCCGTATTTCTGTGCAGTGTCAATTATTTTTTTTGCGATGTCAATTCTGCCCTGTGCAGTATTGGGAATACCGTTTTCGTCAAGGCAAAGACAAACTACCACGCCACCGTATTTTTTTATAAGCGGGAATATTTCCTTCATTGATGATTGCTTGCCGTTAACGGAATTAACCATTGGCTTTCCGTTATAAATTCGCATTGCCTGTTCAAGTGCCTGTGGGTTTGATGAGTCAAGCTGTAACGGTAAGGAAAGCACACCCTGAAGATTGAAAACCGTGTCCTTTAGCACCATTACCTCGTCAATTTCAGGCAATCCAACATTAACATCAAGTATGTGGGCGCCCTTTTCCTGCTGTGCAAGACCCTCCTTAACAGCATAATCACCGTCATTGTTTCTTAAGGCCTCTTTGAATAGCTTTTTGCCTGTGGGGTTAATTCTTTCGCCGATAATAACAGGCTTTGTGCCAATGGTAACGGAAGTTGAGTATGACGATACAACTGTGTCATTTTTCCTTTCAGGCACAGAGTCGGGAATATCCTTGCAAAGCTCAATCATTTTTTCAATGTGCTTTGGTGTTGTACCACAGCATCCACCAAGGTAGGATACGCCGATATTGGCGATCTCAAGCATATCCTGTGCAAATTCCTCGGGAGAAACATTGTAAACGGTTTCGCCGTTAACAGACTCAGGCAATCCTGCATTTGGCATTACTATAATAGGCAGAGAGCTGTAAGCTCTTAGCTCCTTAACAAGTGGCTTCATCTGCTTGGGACCAAGTCCACAGTTTACACCGATAACATCAACGCCTAATCCCTCAAGCATTGCACAGGCAGATTTCACATCTCCACCGGTAAGCAGTCTGCCCTTTTCGTCAAATATCATAGACGCAATAACAGGCAGGCTTGAGTTTTCCTTTGCAGCCAGCACGGCAGCCTTAAGCTCATATGTGTCGCTCATTGTTTCAATAATAATAACATCGGCGCCGTCCTTGCCTGCTTTAACCACCTGTGCGAAAAGCTCAATAGCTCTTTCAAAATCCAAATCGCCCATAGGCTTAAGGAGCTTGCCGGTAGGTCCTATATCAAGAGCAACATTTTTGCCTGTGCTTTTGGCGAGTGCCACACCTGCTTTTACTATTTCCTCAACATTATCATATTTGAGTGCGTTAGCGCCAAAGGTGTTTGCAGTAATAAATTCTGCACCTGCCTTGGCATATGCCTTGTGTACTGCAAGCACTCTTTCAGGCTGTGTAATATTTAATTGTTCGGGGAGCTCACCTGCTGAAAGATTCAGCATACTTCCCATTCCACCATCAAAAAATCTAATCATTTTCAACACCAATTATTGCAGTAACTGACTTTGTAGGTACCATTTGACAGCTGTCTGTCAGCGTCAGTCCAATACGCTTTGTCAGCTCTAATAATTCAAAAATTTTTTTGTTTTCCGTTATATCCAAATCAAAATAACCGGGAGAATATCTTTGTCTTAAGACTAATCCCTCTGATTTTAAGGTGTCCTCAAGGCCGTCGCATACCTCCTCGATTTTTGAGGCAAGGCAGGCTTGAAGAACGGCAGCTCTTGTAATATCTGTTGCACCGTATGTTCGCAGCAGCCTGTCACACTCTGTACCAAGGGTAGCACCGAAAATGCACACCCTTTTACAGCCCTTTACTGTATCGGCTAATCGTTTGCTGCTAAATACCGTATCGCCTACAATTAAGCTGTCCTCTGTAACCGTGCAGTCAAAAATCCTGTGAAGAGTTTTTGGATTGACACATTGATTAACCTCCTCACAGCAGCTGTCAATAAGCGCCAGCAGACGAGGGTCATCTGTTTTAGATGAGGTCCTCAAATATCTTAATATCTCATTTCTATTCATTTATAATAGCAGAAAGTCCTTCCATAATTTGATGTGCAACATCAGGCTTGTTCATCGTGTAAATATGAATATTGTTAACACCGTTTGCCATTAAATCTATTATTTGTTCGGTTGCATAAATAATTCCTGCCTGCTTCATAACCGATGGATTTTCGCCAAAGCGTTCCATAATTTTTTCAAATTTTTTCGGTATAGTACAGTTGGAAAGCTCAGCACTTCGCTTAATTTGATTTGCGTTTGTTATTGGCATAATTCCTGCAATAATAGGCACATTTATTTCCTTAATTGCACACATTTCACGGAATTTATAAAAAGCGTCGTTGTCAAAAAACATTTGGCTTGTTAAAAAGTCAAGACCGCAATCAACCTTTTCCTTAAGGCGAGCAATATCCTCAACTCTGCTGCTTGACTCCGGATGAATTTCCGGATAACAGGCGCCACCAACACAAAAGCCTCCTCGTGATTTTATTTCGTTCACTAATTCATAGGCGTGGTGATAATATTGATTTTCGTTCATAACAAAATCCTTGGGTATATCGCCTCTTAATGCCAGTATGTTTTCTACACCGTTTGCCTCTAATTCGTCAAGCACGGTGTTGATTTTTTCCTTTGTTGAGGTAAGGCAGGTTAGGTGGGAAAGGGGAGTAACTCCACCTGCCTTTATTGCATTTGCAATTTCCGTAGTGAATCCACTTGTTGTACCTGCTGCACCGTAGGTAACGCTCATAAATGCAGGCTTGTCCTTTATCATTTCGCTGATAACTGCCTTTGTGTCAGCGATTTTTGTCCATTCCTTTGGAGGAAAAACCTCAAAGGAAACAGTAACTTTTTTGTTTTTTAATATCTCTTTTACTTTCATTATCAGCAGTCCTTTTTACATTATTATTTGTATTATACTATTGAATTGGTAGGATTTCAAGTAATTATTGTGTCTGTGCTTGAATTGTTGCTGCCTCTACACAGCTCATCGCCTGTTGCAATGGTTGCCAAGGCGTCACCGATTTGAGTAAAAGCAACAGAAAGCAGCGCCAGCTGAGAGGGAGTTTTGCCCTTTGCAATAGCACAGGCAAGGGCAGAAATAGTTAAATTAAGTGAACAACCATCCAAAATATCCCTTCTTTTTTTGTAAATAATAAATCAGCAAACTATATGAAAAAGTGAGAAAAAGTTAGAAAACAAGAGAAACATACCTAAATAATAAATTTATTTCAATTTTTTTGTTGACTATCATACTCCTCTGTGATATTATATTCACGCACTAAAAAAATGACTGCTGTGCAGTTAATATTAAATTTTCATTTTGGAGGAATTGATTATGTCAACATTTATGCCAAAAGCTGACGACATCCAGCGCAAGTGGTATGTTATTGACGCAACTGACAAGCCTCTCGGTCGTGTAGCAAGCGAAGCTGCAGTTCTCCTCAGAGGTAAGCATAAGCCAATCTTTATGCCACATGTTGATTGCGGTGATTTCGTTATTATCATCAATTCTGATAAGGCTGTTCTCACAGGCGACAAGCTTAACAAAAAGCTTTATCAGCATCACACAGGCTACATCGGTAATCTTAAAGAGGTTAAGTACAGCACTCTTATGAAGGACAAGAGCGATTTTGCTATGCAGCTTGCAGTTAAGGGTATGATTCCTGATACTACACTGGGCAGAAAGCAGCTCACAAGATGCCGTATTTACAAAGGCGCAGACCACAAGCATGAGGCTCAAAAGCCTGAAGCTTGGGAATTTTAATGGAGGTATCTGAATTATGTACGAAACAAATCCTTATTTCTACGGAACAGGTAGAAGAAAAGAATCTGTAGCTCGTGTGCGTGTTTATGCAGGTACCGGCAAAATTACAATCAATGACAGAGATATTGATGATTACTTTGGCCTTGAAACACTTAAGTTAATCGTTCGTCAGCCTCTCAATCTTACAGAAACAACAGAGAAGTTCGACATCGTATGCCGTGTAAACGGTGGTGGTGTTACAGGTCAGGCAGGTGCAATCCGTCACGGTATTGCAAGAGCTCTTCTTCAGTATGATGAGTCACTCCGTCCTGCACTCAAGAAGGCAGGCTTCCTTACTCGTGACCCTCGTATGAAGGAAAGAAAGAAGCCGGGTCTCAAAAAAGCTCGTCGTGCACCACAGTTCAGCAAGAGATAATTCGTTATTCCTTGTATTTACAGAACGCTTCGTTATTCGAGGCGTTCTTTTTGTTTTGTACTGTGGTGCC
>CAMFYM010000076.1 GCA_946002045.1 uncultured Clostridia bacterium
GGCTTTAAACCGATACGTGACATCCTGACTGCACCTCCTTACCAAATGAATGCTAAAACTTCGCCACCAACATTTTGTTTGCGAGCTTCTCTGTCGGTCATAACGCCCTTTGAAGTAGAAACGATAGCGATACCGAGTCCCTTCATTACCTTAGGCATATCCTCAACATTTGAATAAATACGAAGACCTGGCTTTGATACTCTGCGAAGACCTGTGATAACCTGACTCTTGCCCTCGCCGTACTTTAGTGTTACACGAATAACACCCTGCTTGCCGTCTTCAATTAACTTATAATTTTTGATATAACCTTCATCAACAAGAATCTGAGCAATTGCCTTCTTCATGTTTGACGCAGGAATATCTACTGTATCGTGCTTTGCTGAATTTGCATTACGAATTCTTGTAAGCATATCAGCGATTGGATCTGTAATATGCATTGATAATTCCTCCTTATTAGATTAGCAATTCTCAGTTCTTACCAAGATGATTTTTTAACACCGGGAATCTCGCCCTTATGAGCAAGCTCTCTGAAACAAATTCTGCACACACCGTACTTACGGAGATAAGCATGAGGTCTACCGCAGATTTTGCATCTGTTATATGCTCTTGTTGAATACTTAGCAGGCTTTGCTGCCTTAACTTTCATAGATGTTTTTGCCACGATAATCCCTCCTTACTCTGCAAATGGAGCGCCCATTAACTTAAGAAGTTCACGAGCCTCTTCGTCAGTGTTTGCTGTTGTTACCATAATGATGTCCATTCCACGAACGGCATCAATCTTATCATAATCGATTTCAGGGAAAATCAACTGCTCCTTGATACCCATAGCATAGTTACCACGGCCATCAAATGAGTTGGGGTTGATACCTCTGAAGTCACGAACTCTTGGAAGTGCGAGATTGAAAAATCTATCAAGGAACTCGTACATTCTTTCGCCACGAAGAGTTACCTTAACGCCGATTGGCATACCCTCACGGAGTTTGAAGTTAGCAACTGACTTCTTTGCACGGCAAACAACAGGCTTTTGACCTGTAATGATTTGAAGGTCGTTAGTGATAGCGTCAACAACCTTTGAATTTTCACGAGCTTCGCCGCAACCAACATTGATAACAATCTTGTCAAGCTTTGGGATTTGCATAACAGACTTGTATCCGAATTTCTTCATCAATGCAGGTGCAACATCATTAGTGTATTTTTCTTTTAATACTGCTGCCATTGTTATGTTCCTCCCTTAATTAAAATTCGTTACCGCATTTCTTACAAACACGGTTACCGTCCTTGCGACCAACACGAGTTGCCTCGCCACACTTAGGACATACTAATTGTACCTTTGAAGCATAAAGAGCTGATTCAACCTCAATAAGTCCACCTGCTTCGCCCATTTTACGAGGCTTAACATGCTTTGTAACAACGTTAACCTTTTTAACGATAACCTTGTTTTCCTTTGGACTTACAGCGATAACCTCGCCCTTAACGCCCTTTGACTTACCACTGAGTACCATTACGGTATCACCGGTTTTAACAAACATTTTGCTCATATCTTTGCCCTCCTATTAAAGTACTTCCGGAGCAAGAGAAAGAATTTTCATAAAATCCTTTTCACGAAGCTCACGAGCCACAGGTCCAAAAATACGAGTACCACGAGGAGTATGATCCTCTCTAATAATTACGGCAGCATTTTCGTCAAAGCGAATATACTGACCGTCGTCACGACGTACACCTTTAGTTGTACGAACGATGACTGCTTTAACAACTTCGCCCTTTTTAACAACGCCACCCGGTGCAGCCTTCTTTACGCTTGCAACGATAATGTCACCGATATTTGCATATCTTCTGCCTGAACCACCAAGCACTCTGATGCAAAGAAGCTCTTTAGCACCTGTGTTGTCAGCTACTTTAAGACGACTTTCTTGTTGTATCACAGCATTTTCCTCCTTCGTACTGCAAAATAACACTTTGCTAAGTTGCAGTTATTATTTTAATTGACTAAATTATAAAAAAGCTGTAAATCGTAACGATTATTTAGCTTTCTCAACGATTTCAACCACACGCCATCTCTTATCCTTGCTGTATGGACGACATTCCATAATGAGAACCTTGTCACCAACACCACATTCGTTATTCTCGTCGTGTGCCTTGTACTTAACTGTACGGTTAACAATCTTATTGTAAAGTGGATGACGAACCTTGTCCTTGATAGTAACAACGACTGTTTTGTCCATCTTATCACTTGTTACAATACCTACTCTTGTTTTTCTGAGGTTTCTTTCCATTATTCAGTTACCTCCTTCTTAAGAATTAGCCTTTTCAAGTTCGATTTCTCTCTCAACAGTTTTGATGCGAGCGATATCCTTCTTGACTGCTTTAATTCTCATAGGGTTGTCGAGCTGATTGATAGCCTGCTGGAAATGAAGGTTAAATAACTCTTCTTTAAGTTCTGCAAGTTTAGATGCTCTCTGTTCTGCAGAAAGTGCTTTGATTTCTGATGCTTTCATTACTGCTCGCCTCCCTCTTCTTCTTTCTTAACAAACTTACACTTAACAGGAAGCTTGTTTGCTGCGAGACGCATAGCCTCACGAGCTGTAGCCTCGTCAACACCACCAAGCTCGAACATAACTCTGCCCGGCTTAACTACTGCTACCCAATAGTCAACATTACCTTTACCTTTACCCATACGAGTATCAGCAGGTCTTGCTGTAATTGGCTTGTCAGGGAAAATCTTAATCCAAACTTTACCACCACGCTTTGTGTATCTTGTCATAGCGATACGGGCAGCCTCAATCTGTGCTGCTGTAATCCATGCTGGCTCGGTAGTTTGAAGACCATATTCACCATAACTAACCTTGTTACCTCTTGTAGCAACACCTGTCATACGACCTCTGTGCTGCTTTCTATGTTTTACACGCTTAGGTAAGAGCATTATTTTCTTCCCCCTTCCTTACGGTTTGATCTCTTCTTATTACGAGATTCACGGAGAACTTCGCCCTGGTAAATCCAAGTCTTAACACCGATTCTACCATATGTTGTCTTTGCCTCAGCAAAGCCGTAGTCGATGTCTGCACGAAGTGTCTGAAGAGGAATTGTACCCTCTTTATAGGTTTCTGAACGAGCGATTTCTGCACCACCGATTCTACCTGAAACCATAATCTTAATACCACGAGCACCAAGTCTCATTGTATTTCTAATTGCACCCTTAACAGCTCTTCTAAAGGATACACGCCTTTCAAGCTGCTGAGCAATGCTCTGTGCAACGAGTGTTGCATCGAGGTCAGGCTGCTTAATCTCTACGATGTTAATGAAAACCTCGCTTGCGTCCTTGCCTAACTTCTTTGCACAGATAGCCTTGAGCTTTTCAATTTCAGCACCCTGCTTACCGATAACCATACCCGGCTTTGCACAGTGAATGTTAATTCTAACTCTCTTGGCATCTCTTTCAATTTCTACCTTTGGAACACCTGCACCGTAAAGTGAGTCAAGGAGATACTTACGAAGATTGTAATCTTCTACAAGTGTATCACCGAATTCGCCCTTCTTTGCATACCAGCGAGAGTCCCAGTTCTTAATAACACCGATTCTTAAACCGGTTGGATTACATTTCTGTCCCATTTAACTTTACCTCCTCGCTTAGTCTTCCATTTCCTTAACGGTAATGGTGATGTGTGATGTTCTTTTGTTAATTCTGTAAGCTCTGCCATGTGATCTTGCCTGAATCCTCTTAAGAGTTGGACCTGCAGTTGCGTTGCAGTAGCTTACTACTAATCTTGATACGTCCATATTGTTATTGTTCTCAGCGTTAGCCATTGCTGATTTAAGAACCTTCATAACAGGCTCACAAGCAGCCTTTGGTGTGTACTGAAGAATAGCCATTGCCTTATCGCAAGGCTGATTTCTAATTAAGTCAAGAACAATCTGCACCTTTCTGGGAGAGATACGGACATAAGTTGCTTTAGCTGTTGCTTCCATAATATTTCTCCTTCCGATTACTTAGATGTCTTTGAGCCTGCGTGGCCTCTGAATGTTCTTGTAGGTGCGAACTCACCTAACTTGTGTCCAACCATATCCTCTGTAACATATACAGGAACATGCTTTCTTCCGTCATGAACAGCAAATGTGTGTCCTACGAATTCAGGGAAGATTGTTGAACTTCTTGACCAAGTTTTAATAACTTGCTTGTCACCGGCAGCATTAAGTGCCTCAACCTTTTTGTAAAGACTTTCTTCTACAAAAGGTCCTTTTTTAGTACTTCTACTCATTTTAATCTTCTCCTTTCTTCTTACTTACCGTTACGACGGCGAACGATCATCTTGTTAGATGCCTTCTTCTTATTGCGTGTCTTGTAACCAAGAGCAGGCTTGCCCCAAGGTGTGCAAGGACCCGGACGACCGATTGGTGACTTACCTTCACCACCACCGTGAGGGTGGTCATTAGGGTTCATTACAGAACCACGAACAGTAGGTCTCCAACCCATGTTGCGCTTACGGCCTGCTTTACCGATTTTAACATTAGCGTGGTCAGTGTTACCAACAACACCAACTGTTGCCATACAATCTCTTGGTACATTACGAAGCTCACCTGATGGGAGTCTGAGGAGTGCATATGGACCCTCAAGAGCCATAAGCTGAGCGCTGTTGCCTGCTGAACGAGCAAGCTGTGCACCGTTACCGGGATAAAGCTCTACATTGTGTACGATTGTACCAACAGGCATATCCTTAAGAGCAAGAGCGTTACCTGCTACGATGTCTGCGTTAGGACCGGACATAACTGTGTCGCCAACCTTAAGACCCTCCGGAGCAGTGATGTAACTCTTTACACCATCTTCATACTGAATAAGAGCAATGTGAGCACTTCTGTTTGGATCATACTCGATTGTCTTAACAGTTGCCGGAATATCGAACTTGTTTCTCTTGAAGTCGATAATACGATACTTTCTTCTGTTGCCACCACCACGATGACGAACTGTAATTCTTCCGTATGAGTTACGACCTGACTTCTTGCTGAGTGGCTCAAGCAATGATCTTTCAGGAGCAACCTTTGAGAGAGAAGAATAATCAGTTACTGACATATTTCTTCTTGAAGGAGTGGTAGGCTTGTAATTTTTAATTGCCATTATTTTTCTCCTTTCCAGATAACTTTGCGAAAGGATGGCACCTTTCATACCTCATCATCTGAAATCATTTTGTTGCTATACTATTATATATAGGGGATGTGATTACATCATATCATTGAAGAATTCAATTTCCTTTGAATCCTCTGTCAAGGTAACAACTGCCTTCTTCCATGAAGGAGTGTAGCCAACATGCATACCCTGACGACGCTTTTGACCACGAACATTGATTGTGTTTACCTTTGCAACCTTTGTGCCAGGGAAAACCTCTTCAACAGCCTTAGCGATTTCAATTTTATTTGCGTCCTTAGCAACCTTGAAGGTATATTTCTTCATCATAATGCCCATCATTGATTCCTCAGTGATAACCGGCTTGATGATAATGTCCTGTGCAGTTTTCATTATGCATATACCTCCTCAATTTTCTTTGCTGCTTCCTTAAGCACTACGAAGGAATCACAATTAAGAATGTCATATACGCAAAGTGTGTTTACTGTAACAACCTTTACGCCCTCGATGTTACGAGCACTCTTGTAAATCTTTTCGTCGCTCTCAGGAGTAACAATAAGAGTTTTCTTTGCTGCCTTAAGCTTTGTGAGCATTTCAACAACAGCCTTTGTCTTGATACCCTCAAGCTCAACCTTGTTGATAACCATCATTTCGTTAGCAGCAACCTTTGAAGAAAGTGCAGACTTCATAGCGAGTCTCTTAACCTTCTTGTTAAGGTTAACCTTATACTTTCTTGGCTTTGGACCAAGAGCAATACCACCGTGTGTCCACTGTGGGCTACGAGTTGAACCCTGTCTTGCACGGCCTGTTCCTTTTTGTCTCCAAGGCTTTGCACCGCCACCGCTTACTTCTGAACGAGTGAGAGTTGACTGTGTGCCCTGACGCTGGTTAGCAAGATAGCTAACTACTGCAAGATGCATTGCTGATGCGTTTGGCTCAATGCCGAATACTGAATCAGCAAGTTCTAATTTTGAAGTTTTCTTACCTTCTTGGTTGTAAACCTGAACCTGTGCCATTTTATTCTCTCCTTTCGTTAAGCTTTAACTGCGTCTGCGATAACAACAATTCCACCCTTAGGACCCGGAATTGCGCCCTTAATTGCAATAAGATTGTTTTCTGCATCAATCTTTGCAACCTTAAGGTTCTGAACTGTTACTGTTTCGTGACCGTAGTGACCTGCCATCTTCTTACCCTTGAATACTCTTGAAGGGCTTGAGCAAGCACCAAGAGAACCTGCGTGACG
>CAMFYM010000077.1 GCA_946002045.1 uncultured Clostridia bacterium
GATTCCTCTACGTCTCGTGGGCTCGGAGATGTGTATAAGAGACAGCGGGAGGTAGTTATGAACATTCCACTTATAGCACACGATGCAAAAAAAGAGCTTCTTGTTCAGTTTTGCATTGCATACTGTGGCATTATCAGCCACCACGATGTTTGTGCAACAGGCACAACAGGTAAACTTGTTTCAGAGGCCACCGGCTTAAAAATAAATTGCTTCCTTGCAGGAAGTCAGGGTGGAGGTCAGCAAATCGCCAGCCGTATTGCCTGCAACGAAATTGATTTACTTATTTTCTTCCGTGACCCGCTTTCACCAAAGCCTCACGAGCCAAACGACAATGATCTTCTCAGGCTTTGCGATGTGCACAACATTCCCTTTGCAACAAACATTGCTACTGCCGAGGCTCTCATCAGAGGTGTTGAGAGAGGTGACTTTGAGTGGAGAGAAATTGTAAATCCAAGATACAACCCATCAAAGTAATTATAAAAATTTGGGTGAGTTAAGCTCACCCATTTTCTTTGCATAGGCAATAAATAGTAATCCGAACCTGCCAAAAATGCAGAATTAAAGCGACTTTTGAAGTTTTCGCTGTTGCCTTGCGTCAGCAAGGCTTCCATCTCAAAATCCAAAATTCATCTTTACTGTATGCGTTTTTGGTCTGCGAGTTCAAATTGTGCTGATTTGTTCTTAATCAAGGCACAAAAACGCAGGAATACTTTATGTATTCCGAGTATTTTTAACACAGAGTAAGGGCAAATCAGCCAATTTGAACCACGGTTCGGATTGCTAATTATTGCCTAGGTAACTCAAGAAAGGATACGGTGATAATAATGGCACTGCTAACCAAGGCAATAAAAGGCACAAAGGATGTTCTTCCCAAGGATGTTCATAAAAATCAATACATAGAATCAACGGCATTGGGCGTTGCTGAAAATTTCGGATATAAGGAAATCAGGACTCCTGTTTTTGAACATACAGAATTATTCCAGCGTGGTGTAGGCGATACAACAGATGTTGTCCAAAAAGAAATGTACACCTTTGATGATAAGGGTGGTCGTTCAATCACACTTCGTCCGGAGGGCACTGCCGGTGCTGTTCGCTCATATCTTGAAAACGGACTTTGTAACGAGGCATTGCCTCAAAAGGTTTGCTACCTTACCTCCTGTTACAGATACGAAAAGCCTCAGGCAGGCAGATTAAGAGAGTTTCATCAGTTTGGCATTGAGTGCTTCGGTACAGCATCTCCCCTTGCTGATGCAGAAATTATTTCTCTTGCAAAATCAATTTTTGACACACTGGGCATTAAGGATTTAAGTCTTGAGATTAACTCAATCGGCTGTCCCACCTGCCGTAAGGAATATCATAAGGCACTTAAGGAATATTTCTGCAATCACACAGATGAGCTTTGCGAAACCTGCAAGGACAGACTTGACAGAAATCCAATGCGTATCCTTGACTGCAAAAGTCCTATCTGTTCAAAAATTGCACAGGATGCTCCTGTGGTTACAGACTATCTTTGTGAGGAATGCCGTGAGCATTTTGACACAGTGCAAAAATACCTAAAGACAATGAATATTGATTATACTATCAATTCAAAAATTGTTCGTGGACTTGATTACTATACAAAAACAGTGTTTGAATTTGTATCTGACTCAATCGGTGCACAGGGCACGGTTTGCGGTGGTGGACGATATGACGGACTTGTTGATGAATTAGGTGGTCAAAAAACACCGTCGTTGGGCTTTGCTATGGGTCTTGAAAGACTTATGCTTCTCATGGAGGCACAGAATACTCCGTTCCCTGAGGCAAACAAGCCGGACCTTTTTGTTGTTGCACTGGGCGAAAAGGCAACACTTAAATCATTAGAAATTGTTAAGGATATGAGAGAGGAAGGCTTTGGTGCACTTCTTGACCTTAATCAACGCTCAATCCGTGCACAAATGAAATATGCCGACAAATTAGATGCTAAATTCACAATCGTTATCGGTGATAACGAGGTGGAAAAAGGCATTGCCGTGCTTAAGAATATGAAAACCGGTGAGGAAAATGAAATTTCACTTACAACCTTTGTCAGTGAATTTTACAACATCTCCCTTTCAGAGCAATTAGCAGACTTGGAAATCAACGGCGAGGCATTTGACTTTAGCTCAATGTTCGGCGTTAGCGATAGTTTTAACGAGGAGAACTAAAATGGCAGACTCAATTAAAGGATTAAAAAGAACTAATTACTGTGGTGAGCTTAGGCTTGCAGACGCAGGTAAAGAGGTTACACTGTTTGGCTGGTGCCAAAGGCAGCGTGACCTTGGTAATCTTATATTTATTGACCTTAGGGACAGAACAGGTATTGTTCAGCTTTCTTTTAACGATACAACTGCCGGTGATGTGTTTGAAAAGGCGCAGAGCGTCAGGGCAGAATATGTTGTGGCTGCCGTTGGTACCGTGCTTGAGCGTGAAAGCAAGAACAAGGATTTGCCAACAGGCGAAATCGAGATTATGGTAAAGGATTTTCGTATTATCTCAAAGGCAGAAACTCCACCCTTTGAAATTGCTAATTCCGAAAAGGTGGGCGACGAAACAACACTTAAGTACAGATACCTTAACCTTAGAAATCAAAGGCTCACTAACAACATCATCACTCGCCATAAAATCGCAAAAATTGCAAGAGATTATTTTTACGAAAACGGTTTTATTGAGATTGAAACTCCTATGATGATTAAATCAACTCCTGAGGGTGCAAGGGACTATGTTGTGCCGTCAAGAGTTCATAACGGCAAGTTTTATGCATTGCCACAGTCTCCTCAAATTTACAAGCAGCTTTGTATGGTAGCAGGCTTTGACCGTTATATTCAGCTTGCCCGTTGCTTCAGAGATGAGGACTTAAGAGCAGACAGGCAGCCCGAATTTACTCAAATTGACCTTGAGATGTCCTTTGTTGACACAGAGGATATTATGGATATGGCAGAGGGCTTTATTTCAAAGCTTATGAGCGAAATAGTAGGCGTTGATATTCCTATGCCACTGCCTCGTATGACCTTTGCCGAGGCTATGAACAAATACGGCTCCGACAAGCCTGATACTCGCTTCGATATGCTCATTAACGATATTACCGATTGGGCAGATAAAACCGATTTTATTGTATTCAAAAATGCTATTGCCGACGGTGGAAGCGTTAAGGCAATCGTTGCTGAAAATGCTGCATCTGTTTATACAAGAAAGAAAATTGATAAATTGACAGAGCACGCAAAGGGTATCGGTGCAAAGGGACTTGCATATATCCGTTGGGCAGATGAGACACCTACCTGCTCCTTTGCAAAATTCCTTAAGGACGGCGAGTTAGAATCTCTTATTGATGAGCTTGGTGTAAAGCAGGGTGACTGCGTATTCATCATTTCAGACAAAACATCATCTGCCTTGTCTATTCTCGGCTCTCTTCGTCTTATTGTGGCAAAGGAACTTGATATTATACCACAGGGCAAATGGAATTACCTTTGGATTACGGAAATGCCTTTCTTTGAGCAAGATGAGGTAACAGGCGAGTGGGTTGCAATGCACCACCCCTTTACAATGCCTATGGAGGAATGCATTGAGTACCTTGACACCGATAAGGGCAAGGTTAGGGCAAAGGCATTTGACCTTGTGCTCAACGGCACAGAGCTTTCCTCAGGCTCAATGAGAATTACCGACTGTCAGCTGCAAAACAAAATGTTTGAGCTTTTAGGTATGGAGCAGGAGGAAATTGATGCAAAATTCGGTTTCCTTGTTGAAGCATATCACTACGCTTCTCCACCACACGGTGGTATGGGCATAGGCCTTGACAGGCTTGCAATGATTATTTGCGGTGCAGACAGCCTGCGTGATGTTACAGCCTTTCCAAAGGTGCAAAATGCCAGCGAGCTAATGAGTGGCGCACCAAGCACTATTGATGATATTCAGCTAACAGAGCTTGGTATTAGCCTTTCCAATTCGGAGGATAATGATGAGCAGTAACTTTTTTGCAATGGTTAACCGAATGAAGCTGATTGACCGATGGGCTTTGATGCGAAATACATCAAAGGAAAACATATCGGAGCACAGCCACTCGGTTGCAGTAATTGCTCACGCACTGGCTCTTATTGGCAACAAGAAGTTCGGTAAGAGCTATAATGCCGAAAGAGCCTGCCTGTTAGCATTATATCACGACACCACAGAGGTTATCACCGGCGATATGCCTACACCTGTTAAATATTATAATGATGATATAAAAAGCGTGTATAAGGATATTGAAAGGGTTGCAGGCAACAGACTTCTTGCAATGCTGCCGGAGGAATTCCAAGCTGACTATACTCCTATGTTTGAAAAGCAGCAGGAGGATAAGGAGCTTTGGATACTGGTGAAGGCAGCAGACAAAATCAGTGCACTGATTAAGTGCATTGAAGAACACAGAATGGGTAATCTTGAATTTGAAAAAGCTCTTGAGGCACAGGAAAAGAAAATTAACGAAATTGAATTGCCTGAGGTCAAATATTTTAGAGAGCATTTTCTACCTGCATATTACCTAACTCTTGACGAGCATACAAAATAAAATTAAGGCTATCGAAGCGTAAAAGCTCCGGTAGCCTTTTTTATACGATTATTTGCCGTTAAAAAACTACTGTTACAACGGACATTGCAGGTAGTGATATATCTGTTTGTCCTGCTTTTCCTTGAGCAGTTTTTTGCAAATTATATTTGTTGCTTGTAGTATAGACACTATAATTATTTTTACAGTTGAGTACTGTTTTTTGGTCCTTATCTGTATTATTAACATAAACCACAACCCTACTGTTATCGGGATTTATAAATGCGCAGCTTGAAACCGAATCAACACCGGAGCTACACCCAATTCTTGTGGCTCCCTCATCAATAAATCTTGAGAAATTGCCAAGGCACCACATTCTTTTTGAAATTTGAATATCGCTGTGATTATCAGAATTAAGATAAATCAAGCCGTCGGTATAAACACCGTAGGAGCAAGCTGTCCACCAATCCCATTCTTTTGCGTTAAGGATTGTTAAATCGTCAACAATAACTCTTGCCATTTCAACTCCGTAATCTATGGTCATACCGTTTGTGCCGTTTTTTTCATTAGCGATTAAGTCATAAACACCTGTGTTTTCGTCGTCCCACATTTGACAGTATTCGGTGCAAACAATATCATATTTTGAATATTTATCAGCCAAATACTGTGCAGCTTCCTGCTTCTTTTCAGTGGATGACCAATAGGAATGAGTGCTTACACAGTCAAAATAGTTTCTTAACTTTTTATTTTTAGCAGCATATTTGATTGATTTACCCAACAAGCAATCCATATAAGCAGCACTTGTTGAACCCTCTCCTGCTACCTCAGCACACTCAAACATAGAGATTTTAACATTTTTACTGTCTAATTCAGATCCGTCAAATCTGTCAATCATCACATTATAAAGATCTGCTGCCTGTGTCTTTGAGTAATAGCAGCCCTCCTGCTTTGCAGAATATGTGCCGTCCTCATTATACCAGCCACGCCAGTCAAACTGTGGCTCGTTTATCGGCGAAACATCTGTAACTCTGTACCCCTCATTAACAAAATACTCTGCACTGTTATAGCGAAATTCTGCAAAGGCAGGATAATTTTTTTCATCAATATTACTTTCATAGGGTGACTCTTTATCCTTAATAGGCGAGCAGTAGCCTGCTGTGTTTTTAGTCATAGTCACCGGTGGACTGTTACAAAACAAAGTAACACGCATATCGTCGCCGGCATATTTTTTTGCAGCTGCAAGGCATAATTGTGCAGATTTATCAGCAGTAAAATCATATGTACCGTCAGGCTTTAAGAAGCATTCAGCCCCTCTGTTTTCAATGGTGATATGCTCATCGCCCTTGGAGCCTGCTCCCAAATTATACCTATATATATTTAGTCCGATTCCCTTTTCCTTAGGCAATAAAGAGTAATCCGAACCTGCCAAAAATACAGAATTAAAGCGACTTTTGAAGTTTTCGCTGTTGCCTTGCGTCAGCAAGGCTTCCATCTCAAAATCCAAAATTCATCTTTACTGCAAGCATTTTTGGTCTGCGAGTTCAAATTGTGCTGATTTGTTCTTAATCAAGGCACAAAAACGCAGGAATACTTTATGTATTCCGAGTATTTTTAACACAGAGTAAGGGCAAATCAGCCAATTTGAACCACGGTTCGGATTGCTATTTATTGCCTAACATACAGATAAGACATAATTTCGTCCCTGTTTTCCCAGCTGCCTACATCCTGACTCCACCAGCAGGCAGAGGCACCAAAGCCGTTCATTGACTGATATGTAACAT
>CAMFYM010000078.1 GCA_946002045.1 uncultured Clostridia bacterium
CACCTAAGCCTTCGTCGGCAGCGTCAGATGTGTATAAGAGACAGGCTTTATATATACAAAATGCTGATATTTTTCAAATTAGTGTTTTATTTTCTTGACGGAGCGATATGCAGGTTGTAAAATATTGTAAGGGAGTGAGCATATGGAAAAGATTTTATACACATTAAATAAATTTGCAGGTCTTTTAAACGGAGTTGAAACAGAAAAAGAAATGCTTATAAGACTCATTGCTTCCATAGCAGTTATTGCTGTTGGAATTATTTTCAGAAAACAGATTTCCAAGGGAATAATTTTTGCTGTAACAAAGCTGTTTTTTAGAAAAAGCGTAAAGGCACAAAACGCAATTAAGACTTGCTTAATTAAGCCATTGTCATGCTTTATCGGAATACTTGTAATTTATATTGGTATAGAAATATTGCTGCCGGTGGGCACAGTTCACACCACTGCCGTTCTTGTTTTAAAAATAGCAGTTATTTGCATTGTGGCTTGGTTTGCATTTGCCTTTATAAACAGCGACTATTCTTTTATTAAGCACGATGATGAATCAAATGCCAAAAAGACTGCCGAAAAATTCATCAGCAATGTTACAAAGGCAGCCATTGGTGTTATTGCAGGACTTCTTATTCTTGAGCAATTCGGCATATCTGCATCAAGAATATTTGCTGCACTGGGTATTGGTGGAGTTGCAGTTGCATTTGCCTGCAAGGACGCAGTGGAAAATATGCTTTCAGGCTTTATTATCATATTTGACAAGCCCTTTGAGGTTGATGATTTTATTGAGATAAACGGTGATTCAGGCACTGTTAAGGATATAAAAATTCGTAGCACAAGACTTGTCGGAGTTGACGGCTGTGAAAAGGTTTATCCCAACACAATGATTGCAAATTCATCAATAATAAATTGGACAAAAATGGATAAGAGAGCCTTGTCCGAAACTCTTTGGATTAGCTATTCCCACAGTGGTGAAGAGGTTGTTAAATTCTGTGATGAAATCAAAAAAATCCTTGCTGAAAACGAAAGCATATTACCTGATGATATTCGTGTTAATTTTACAAAATACGGTACTCACGCTCTGGAAATCAGCCTGTTTTGCTACACAGACAAGACTGCTATTGCCGACTTTTTAAAGGTAAAAAACGATGTTAATGTATCAATTAAGGAGTACGCAGATAACAGTGAAATGGCACTTTCCTTTGAATCAAAAACATTATTCTTTGGAAATGAATTGTCTGTAAAAAAATAACTTGCTTTTTGTGCGTTTGTAATGTATAATAACAAACGCAATATGCAGGGTTGTCCGAGCTGGCCGAAGGAGCACGATTGGAAATCGTGTAATGCTTCAACGAGTATTCGAGGGTTCGAATCCCTTGCCCTGCGCCAGAAAAGAACCCACATTTGTCTACGACAAGTGTGGGTTCTTTTCAATGAAATAAATCCCTTGCGGGATTTGTGAAATAACGCTTCGCGTTATGAAATAGCTGTCGCTATGAAATACGCTGCGGCGTATGAGGGATTTATTTTATTTCACATTTTGCCGCTAAGGCAAAATATTTCATAATCCAAAGGATTATTTCATATTGCGTAGCAATATTTCATTAAATATGCTATAATACTTGTAGAGGCGAGGATCATAAAAGAAAATAAACTTGTCGACTTATCTATGGATTTTGCCATTAAAATTATCAAACTTTGCGAAAATGTTAAAGGGCATTATTCTCTTGTCAATCAATTGGAGCGTTCTGCAGCCTCCGTTAGCGCAAACATTCACGAAGCAAACTATGCTCACGGAAAGCCTGACTTCATTGCAAAAAAGCTAAAAATAACACATAACGCACAAAAAAGACGAGTAGAACTGAATGTTCTACTCGTCTTTTTATCATATTAGTATATTACCATATACTTATCAATTTCCCATTGAGAAACTCTGGTTTTGTACTGCTCCCATTCCTCCATCTTACCCTGTGAGTAAGCGTTGAACACATGGTCACCGATTGTTTCCTTAACAAACGGGTCTGCCTTTGATGCAATAACTGCCTCCTCCAGCGAGGTTGGAAGGCAATCAATACCCATTTCAGCCAGCTCCTCTGATGTATAATCATAAACATTATAATCAACTGCATCAGGAGGAGTCATATTCTTTTTAATACCGTCAAGACCTGCTGCAAGGCAAAGTGCCATTTCAAGATAAGGGTTACAGCAAGGGTCGGGAGAGCGAAGCTCAACACGGGTACCCATACCACGAGTTGCAGGAATACGAACAAGCACAGAACGGTTTGACGCTGACCAAACTATATATGTGGGTGCCTCATAGCCGGGAACAAGTCTTTTGTATGAATTGACAGTTGGATTTGAGTAAGCAGCAATACCCTTAACATGAGCAAGTATGCCTGCAATAAAGCTACGGGCAACACTGCTTAAGCCGTCCTCACTGTTTGGGTCATAGAATGCGTTAACAACATTACCGTCCTTATCCTTTGTCATAAGTGACATATTTGTGTGCATACCTGAACCACAGATGCCGTAAACAGGCTTTGGCATAAAGGTTGCGTGGAGTCCGTGCTTTGTGGCATATGTTTTAACAACATGCTTAAATGTCATAACACGGTCTGCTGTTGTCATAACCTCGTCAAACTTAAAATCTATCTCGTGCTGACCGGGCGCTACCTCGTGGTGTGAAGCCTCGATAGTATAGCCCATTTCCTCAAGAGCAAGGCAAATATCACGACGGCAATTTTCACCATGGTCGATGGGGTTAAGGTCAAAATATCCGCCCTCGTCACCTGTTTTTGTGGTTGGGTTACCGTCCTCGTCAAGCTTAAAAAGGAAGAACTCACACTCAGGACCCACATTAAATGTGTAGCCCATTTCTGCTGCCTCGTCCATTACCTTTTGCAAAACATTTCTTGGGTCGCCCATAAACGGAGTTTTGTTGTCTGCACAGTAAACAGAGCAAATAAGACGAGCTGTTTGCGCATTTTGATGCTTTCTCCAAGGAAAAATTGTCCATGTGTCATAATCAGGATGAAGATACATATCAGACTCATCAATACGAACAAAGCCGTCAATAGAAGAGCCGTCAAACATACATTGATTATCCAGCGCCTTCTCAAGCTGTGAGCTGGTGATTGCAACATTCTTCATAATGCCGAAAACATCTGTGAACTGAAGTCGGATAAACTCAACGCCGTTTTCCTCGGCACTTCTGAGAATATCCTCTTTTGTGTACTTACTCATAATAAATCCCTCTCAAAATTATTAGAATAAACAAAAAGAGCGTCCCAAAAAGGAACGCCCTTGTTCTGCTTTACATTATAATCAACAACACTTGACAATGTCAACGATTTTGCTAATCTTTGGTAATATACAAATTCATTATACAAAAAATCAGCCGTTGTTTTGTGCAACATTACCAATTTATTTTATAGGCAATAAATAGCAATCCGAACCGTGGTTCAAATTGGCTGATTTGCCCTTACTCTATGTTAAAAATACTCGGAATACTATTTCATACTGATAAATTCCTCGTTGATAACATTTTTAACCATTTTTTCGTAATACTCAACGGTGCCGCCCTTTTGTGAGTGAGTGGCAGCAAGGTCATTGCTGTAATCGCCTAATTTGTAAACATTAAAGGCAAATTTGCCGTTATCTCCCCTGTTATAATGACAAACAATAGGCACAATTTTGCCTGATGAAATTTCTATTTTATCACCATGCTTTTCAACAGTAACCTGTGCAATTCCACCACAAAGCTGGTCAAGCTCAATTTGGTGAGAAACAAAATTTCCCAGGGAATAATACACAAGCATTTTTTTGCCGGTTGATTCGTTAGTTACCCACTCAACAGGCTGAAGCACATGAGGATGACAGCCTATAACAATGTCAACACCCAAGTCGGAGAAAAGCTTAACATATTCCCTTTGATAATCGGAAATATCGTGGCTGTTTTCCGTTCCCCAATGTGGGAATACGATAACAACATCGCTGTTTGCTCTTGCTTCCTTAATATCCCTTGTAACCTTGTCCTTGTCAAAAAGATTTACGCACCAGGGCTTGTCACTTGGAAGTGGTATGCCGTTAGTGCCGTAGGTGTAGTTAAGCATTGAAAATGTGATGCCGTTCTTTTCATAATAAGTAATCTTATTATATGACTGCTCGTCTGCATTAACACCAAGCTGAACAACATCCTTATCGGAAAAATATTTTATTTCATTTTCAATGCCTGCCCAGCCCTTGTCCATTGTGTGATTATTAGCACAGGCAAACACATCAAAGCCTGCCTTAATAGCAGCATCACCAATCTCCCAAGGTGAGTTAAAAACAGGATAACCGGTGTATTCAAAATCACTACCACCTAAAATAGTTTCCTGATCGATTACAGCAATGTCTGCCTTTTCAATATCAGGCTTAATATTTTCATAAAGGGAATCATAATTAAGACTACCGTCCTCCTGCTCACCGGCAGCAATAACGGTGTTGTGGATAAGATTGTCGCCAACTGCAGCAATAGTCACCTTTGAGTTAACAATTTCTTTTTTTGTTGTATTCTCTTCGCTGTTAGCAAGTGATACAGCAGTGGTGGCAGTAGGTGATTTTTCGTCTGCCTTTTTTGTAATATTACCACTGATTGCAAATGAAATTACAACAACAACTGCCAAAATAATCGGAATAAGACCAAATAATTTTTTCTTTTTGTTATCTTCCATAATAATTCCCATAGCCTTTCCGGCTACAAATAGTTTTTTGAAAAAACTTATAAAAAACTCCTAACACCTTATTGTAGCCGGATAAGGCGTATAATGGGAATTTAGCTATCTCAAAATTATGCCACAGGCAAATTTTGAGAGCAATATAATCGATGTTGGTGTGATTTTTCACACTAACACCTCTCATAATCCACTATTATTGTATCATAATTTTACTGTAAGAACAATAAGTATTTTTATTGACAAATATTTGAAGTTTAGTTATCATAGGTATAAATAAATAGTAAAGCTAAAACGGCTTTACGGATAGGAGCAATTATGTTTGAAACAATTTTAATGTATGCCCTGTTTATTATAGGACTTGTGCTGATAATCAAGGGTGGCGACTGGTTTGTTGACAGTGCAAGCTGGATTGCAGAGGTGCTTGGCGTTCCTAAATTCGTTATAGGTGCAACAATCGTGTCTATTGCCACCACCCTGCCTGAAATGATTGTTAGTGTTCAGGCAACTGCCAAGGGTAATGTTGATATGGCAGCAGGTAACGCAATCGGCTCTGTTACGGCAAATACTGCTATGATTATGGGTATTTTTATAGTATGTATGCCCTTTGCTGTTAAGAGGAAGGAATTTACTCCAAAGGCGCTGATGATGTTCGGTGCGTCTGCTGCTCTTGTTCTCGGCTGCATCTTCACAGCAAAGCAGACACTCACCTTTGAGGGCGAAACTAATCAGTATTACACCCTTTCTACCATTGGTCTTATTGTGCTTATTGCAATATTTATTGCTTTCTTTGTTGAGAATTTCATTTCTATGAAGAATGAGCAAACTCACCTTGAGCCTTCTCCCGATAATATCGGCTTGCAGCAGGAGGACGATATTGTTCCTACTAAGGAAGCTGCTACAAAAAAGGATTGGATAAAAAATATTATCTTCTTCGTTTTAGGTGCAGCAGGCATTGTTGTGGGTGCTGATTTGCTTGTTGATAAGGGTACTCTTATTGCACAAAGCCTTGGTATTCCTCAAAGAGTAATCAGCGTTATTGCAATCGCTATCGGTACCTCTTTGCCGGAGCTTGTTACAACAATTACAGCCCTGAGGAAAAAGGTTGGAGCCCTTTCCGTTGGTAATATTTTAGGTGCAAATATTATTGATTTGTCACTCATTTTACCTATTTGCTCCTTTGTTTCTATGGGCAAGGGTACAGGCGCACTTGCCGTTTCCGTATCATCGGTTACTGTTGATATGTTGGTGTGCCTTGGAGCTATCGCCGTTGCCGTTTTCCCAACAATTATTACAAAAAAATTCAGCAGATGGCAAGGCGTTTTGACGCTGCTTGGATACGCTGCATATGTTATCACCGTTGTGGTTTGATAACCGTATAAGCCCTCCCTTGTGTAAAGGGAGGTAGGAGCCAAATATATTTTTAACCTAATAAGCCCTCCTTGTGCAAAGGAGGGTGGCAAAGCGTATGCTTTGACGGGAGGATTGTAAGCACAGAATTTGTAAGTTTACCTTTTATCCCCTCAGTCTGCTAACGCAGCCAGCTCCCCTTTATTACATTAAAAGG
>CAMFYM010000079.1 GCA_946002045.1 uncultured Clostridia bacterium
ACCTAAGCCTTCGTCGGCAGCGTCAGATGTGTATAAGAGACAGGTATTTACATATCCACATTATACCACATATTGTTGTTAATTTCATCATATTTTTTAAAAAATATAAATTTGTTGATTTAAAACATAGTATGTAGTAAAATAATATTATAGATTAGTGGCGAGGTGTTACAATGGCACAAACTGTACCAATGATTATTACTAACAACAATATCATTGTTTTAGATAAGGAAAATGAGGAGTTCAAAACCTTTAATATGCCCTCATTAAATCCGTCACCGAATATTCCCTTTTATCACGAATTTGCTGAAAAAATTGCTGAGGACCAGTATTATTTTAAGGAGTTTATGAAGGGGATATACGGCAAAAAGCTTAACAAATATATTCTTGCAATAATTGTTCCTGATGACACAAGCCGTCTTGAGTCGATTTTTATTAACGAGTTTTTTGTTAATTCCGGTGCCTGCAAGGCAGTTGCACAAATGGCAATGGCGCCTGCCTTATCTAAGGATGAGCAAAGGTATATTTCTGTTTCAAAATCCTCTCGTAATGTTATTCTTGAGTATGTCCGTAATAATGAAACCGTTGTTAAAAAGCTTTATGATATTCATACCTGTGACCCAAAGCAGGTTATGGCAGATGCAGAGGTTTTGCATATTGATATTGAATATAACGATGTGCCTGTTTTTGTTAATAATTTTAATATGAATATGGACGAGTATTTTGAGATGGGCGAGATTATCAGCCCAAAAAGCTTTATGAAAAAAATATCAAAAATTGATGTTGAAAAATTATAAATAAAAGTTGTCACCCCTGTATAGAATATATAGGGGTGATTATTTTGAAAAAGAAAGATAATAAAAAGCAAAAGAAAAATATGCCGATAATTGACTTAACATCTTATATCAGTCCTGATATAGTTGATTTTGATGTGGACGGCAGCTACACAGGAGTGCCTGCTGAAACCTATTACTATGGACAGCTTGAGGAGCCGGTGCAGGACGCAGACGATTTATAACCAAGCGTGCCAGACTGTCGATAAATGGGCTGAACCGTGCCTAAGTATGATATGGTTTTATCCTTTTTGTTGACGGACTACTTTTTGCTTTTTACAAAATTTATACCAATCAGCATTATGAAAGGCGACTTGGACATCGAATCCAAGTCGCCTTTTGGCACTTTCCGTTTTTTGCTCGGGGGCAATCAGGGCTCCCAACAAACTTTAGTTTGTTGGGAAGAGGAGAAACATATGAAGCATATTTACAAAACTCTGTTTTGTTCTATGCGTAATATGTTTGGACGATGTACAGCTCCCACTCGCAAGAAAACGAAATTCATCTCCATTTCTCGAAGTCTGCCAGCGTGTAGAAACCTGTATTTAAACTTTTTCTACACGCTGGCACGCTTGGTTTAACAAAGCGTGCTTTGTGTTATATCTTTCTATTTCTTTTTAAACTTATCAAAAAAGCCTTCCTTGCCCTTTGGAGAAACATAATCCTTGTCGAATTGCTTTAACAGCTCTCTCTGCTCGTCTGTAATATTTTTTGGAATATCCACCACAATTCTAACATGCTCATCGCCCTTACCGATAGAGTTAAGGCGCTGAATACCCTTGTTACCCTTAAGAGTGAATACCTCACCGGGTTGTGTGCCGGCAGGGATGTGTAATGTAACATCTCCCTCCAATGTAGGCACCTTGATTTCTGCACCGAGAGTTGCCTGAACAATAGAAATGTGCCTGTCAACCCATACATCATAGCCGTCACGGTTAAAGTAAGGGTGCTTCTTTATGTTAACAACAACCTTAAGGTCACCTGCAGGGCCACCGTTAACACCGTCGTTACCAAAGCCCCTTACACTGACAACCTGATTGTTGTCAATACCGGCAGGGATGTTGATGTCAACCTTTTTCCTTGCTCTAACCTTACCCTTACCGTTGCACTTTTGACAGGGGTTAGTAATGATTTTACCTGTTCCGGCACAGCGAGTACAGGTTCTTTGTGTGGTCATAACACCAAAGGGACTTCTTTGCTGAATATTGATAACGCCTCTGCCTTGACATTCGGGACAGGTAGTGGGGGATGAGCCCTTGGCTGCACCGGAGCCACCACACTCGCTACAGTCCATAACACGCATAACCTCTATGGTTTTTTTGCAGCCCTTTGCAGCCTCCTCAAAGGTTAGGCTGACAGATGATTGCAAATCACGACCACGCTGTGGAGCGTTAGGATTTCGCCCACCTCCACCAAAGCCACCACCAAAGAAGGAGGAGAAAATATCGCCTAAATCAATATCACCGTCAAAGCCGAAGCCACCATCAAAGCCTGCACCACCTTGACCTGCACCGTAGTTAGGGTCAACGCCTGCAAAGCCGAATTGGTCATACCTTGCCTTTTTCTGTGGGTCGGATAAAACCTCGTACGCCTCGTTACATTCCTTGAATTTAGCCTCTGCCTCAGCATTATCCGGATTTAAGTCAGGGTGATATTTTTTTGCTGTTTTTCTGTATGCTTTTTTTATTTCATCATCACTTGCGCCCTTGCTGACACCAAGGACCTCGTAATAATCTCTTTTGTTTTCAGGCATTGAATTGCCCCCAATCTAATAATTTGTAATACAATTATAAACCTGCAAAAGCACACACAACCTTGCTTTCAACTGTGTGTGCTTTTGGATTATATATTATTTTTTAGTTATCGTCAACCTCTGTGTAATCAGCATCTGTGTAGCCTGCGTCTGCGCCACCTGCTGCCTGAGTTGGATCAAAGCCTGCTGCATTTGGGTCTGCACCTGCAGCCTGCGCTGCCTGATAAAGCTTTTGTGAAACCTCATAGAATTTATTTTGTAAATCCTCCTGTGCACTCTTGATAGCATCAAGATTTTCACCCTTTAATGCTTCCTTAAGAGCCTCAGTCTTTGTTTCAAGGGCAGACTTGTCATCAGCAGAGAACTTGTCGCCTTCCTCTGAAAGGAGCTTTTCTGTCTGATATACCATCTGGTCAGCATTATTTCTAAGGTCGATTGCCTCTCTCTTTTTCTTATCCTCTTCTGCAAATTGCTCTGCTTCCTTAACAGCCTTGTCAATATCCTCCTTGCTCATATTTGATGATGCAGTGATAGAGATTTGCTGTTCCTTACCTGTACCTAAATCCTTTGCAGATACATGAACAATGCCGTTTGCGTCAATATCAAATGTTACCTCGATTTGAGGAACACCTCTTCTTGCAGGAAGAATACCGTCAAGGTGGAACATACCGAGAGTTTTGTTATCCTTTGCAAATTCTCTTTCACCCTGAAGAACATGAACCTCAACTGATGTTTGATTGTCGGCAGCAGTAGAGAAGATTTGGCTTTTCTTTGTCGGGATAGTTGTGTTCCTCTCAATGATAACTGTGTTAATACCACCCATTGTTTCAATACCCAGTGAAAGTGGAGTTACATCAAGAAGAAGCAAGCCCTTTACATCGCCACCGAGTACACCACCCTGAAGAGCAGCACCCATTGATACACACTCATCCGGATTAATTCCCTTGTATGGCTCCTTGCCACTGAACTTTTGAATAGCCTCCTGAACAGCAGGAATACGGGTTGAACCACCAACAAGGAGTACCTTGTCAATATCGTTCATTGTAAGACCTGAGTCGCTCATTGCCTGGCGAACAGGACCCATTGTTGCTTCAACAAGGTCAGCTGTCATTTCGTTGAACTTTGCTCTTGTAAGTGTAAGCTCAAGATGCTTTGGACCTGTTGCATCTGCTGTGATAAACGGAAGAGAAATCTGTGCAGTTGTCATACCTGAAAGGTCAATCTTTGCCTTCTCGGCAGCCTCTTTAACTCTCTGCATTGCCATTTTGTCACCTGAAAGGTCAATTCCGTTGTCCTTTTTAAATTCAGCAACAATCCAATCCATAACCTTCTTATCGAAGTCGTCACCACCGAGTCTGTTGTTACCGGCAGTAGCAAGAACCTCCTGAACACCGTCGCCCATTTCGATAATGGACACATCAAAGGTACCACCACCAAGGTCATATACCATTACCTTTTGGTCGTCCTCCTTGTCAATGCCGAATGCAAGAGCAGCAGCAGTAGGCTCGTTGATAATTCTCTTTACATCAAGACCGGCAATTTTACCTGCGTCCTTTGTAGCCTGACGCTGTGCGTCTGTGAAATATGCAGGAACAGTGATAACCGCCTCTGTTACCTTTTCGCCAAGGTAAGCCTCTGCATCAGCCTTAAGCTTTTGAAGGATGATGGCTGAAATCTCCTGAGGAGTATATGCCTTGCCGTCAACTGTTACCTTGTAGTCAGAGCCCATATGTCTCTTGATAGATGCAATAGTTCTGTCAGGATTTGTGATAGCCTGACGCTTTGCAACATTACCTACCATTCTTTCTCCGTCCTTTGAAAAAGCAACTACCGACGGAGTTGTTCTTGCACCCTCAGCGTTTGTAATAACTACGGGTTCGCCACCCTCAATAACGCTGACGCAGCTGTTTGTTGTACCTAAATCAATACCAATAATCTTTGACATAATAATTGTCCTCCTTATAATTAGTTAGCTGTTTTGACCATTGCAGGTCTAACAACCTTATCGTTTATTTTATAGCCCTTTTGGAAAACATCTGTAATTACATTTGCCTCTAAGCTGTCATCCTCAATATGCATTACTGCATTGTGGAAGTTGGGGTCAAACTGCTCACCGACCTCTCCGTAGGCTGTAACACCAAGCTTTTCAAGTGAAGCCATAAGACCGTCATAGGTCATTTGAACTCCTTTTTTAAGTCCATCATAATCCTCCTGCTCGTTAGACAGGGCCCTTTCCATATTATCTATTGTAGAAAGAATTTCGCCTACTGCCTTTGCAATAGCAAAATTAAAGCTTTCACTTTTTTCTTTTTCGGAGCGCTTACGGAAATTTGCATATTCTGCAGTAACTCTTAACAGCTGCTCCTTTGTATCTGCAAGCTCCTTCTCAAGTGGATTTTCCTCTTGAGTGTCATCCTGCTTAATTTCCTCTTTAACCTCTTCTTTTACTTCTTCAGCTTTCTTCTTGCTCATTTTATACCTCCTTTTGAGAGTAGAGTATCTACCGTATTAAAAATATATTCAGCACAGGGAATGATTTTTTTATAATCAATTCGCATTGAGCCAATCAATCCTAATGTGGCACATTGATTGTTGCCATAGGTAAATGTCGAAATAATTGTTGAAGTATTTTTCATTTCATATAACGGATTTTCGTCACCGATAAGCAACGACCGTTTAATATTAGTCTTTGCAAACTCCTTTGAAAATTCAATGAGTTTTTCCTTATCTGCTAAAAATGAGAGAAGCTTGTAAACATCATTGCCCAGCTCCTCGTGAGATAGGATATTAGTTTCGCCCTCCAGCATAAGCTTGCTGTTTGAAGCCTCGTTACAAAGGGAGCATAAGGAGGTAAGCACAGGCAAAAGGTCAAACACACGCTCCTTCGCAATTAAAACAGCCTTTTGAATTAAAGCAATGCTCACATCTGTAAGGGCTGTGCCGATAAACAGTCTGTTCACTATCTCATAGAATAGGTATCTAAAGTCCTGATCAATAGGACAGTTAATGTTAATCAGCGACGATTTGATTTTGTTGCCTGCTGTCAGCATAACAAGCATAGCCTTTGAGTTACCGGCAGGAATTAGGTCAACACCCTGAATACAATCAAGGGGGTCCTCAATAGCACAACAAAATCCTATACAATGAGTGTATTGAGCCAAAAGCCTCGATGCATCGTTGAGCAAACGCTCAGGGTCACCGGCATTTACCGATAATGCCTCTGATATAATCCTTTTGTTATACGGTGACATCTCTCGGGCATCCATAAGATTGTCAACATAATACCTGTATGATGCCTTGCCCGGCACACGGCCTGCACTTGTGTGGCGCTGTTCAAGAAAGCCTAATTCGGAAAGGTATGCCATCTCGTTTCTGACTGTGGCACTTGATACAGAGTAGGGAAGAAGCTGACACAATGTTTTAGAGCCCATAGGCTCGCCTGTTTTTAAATAATGCTCAATAATCAAATTGAGTATTGCCAAACGGCGTTCACTAATCATCCTCTCCACCCCTCTTTTATAACTATTGCTGTTAGCACTCTATACTGTCGAGTGCTAACCTTGTTATAATAGTATATCCATTTTATCAATTTGTCAATACTTTTTTAGCGAAAAAGTAAAAAATTCATTTTTTGGTAATAAAAAA
>CAMFYM010000080.1 GCA_946002045.1 uncultured Clostridia bacterium
GAGTCGCCCCACACGCCCCTCAAACGTGCGCGTCTGCCGATTCCGCCACTCTCGCGTCAACGATATGAATTATAGCAAAACATAATACATTTGTCAACACTTTTTTGCAATAATTTTAACTTTTTTGCAATTTGAAAAAAATATCAGAAATCTCGTTTCCACTATGTATTAGAGCCGTTGGCAATGCAGATTTCAAACACTCAACACTGCGAAATCCCCAAGTGCAACCTACTGACTGCATATGAGCATTATGAGCAGTATAAACATCTACATCACTGTCCCCAAAGAACAAGGCTTCACTGGACTTACAGCCTAATCTTTCAAGAACTAAATTAGCACCGTATGGGTCCGGCTTTTTAGGAGCACTCTCTGTTGCACCTAACACAACATCGAAATAATCATTACCAAATAGCTCCTCAACCATTTTAACGGCACACACATGCGGCTTATTGGTAACAACGGCAAGCTTTACTCCCTGCTGCTTAAGCATATCTAAAGACTCCTTTACGCCGTCGTAAAGATAAGCATTATCAAGCAAAATAACATTGTAATACTCTTTAAACAATGCAAGTGCATCATCAAGCATTTTATCATCAAGCTTATGCTCAAAGGCTCTGTCAAGCAACAGTCTTGCACCATTGCCTACAAAGGCTCTGTAATCGTCCATAGTCCATTTTGGATTGACGCCGAATTGTTTTAGCACATATTCTGTTGCTCTGCCTAAATCCTCGGCTGTGTCAACCAAGGTACCGTCTAAATCAAATAACGCACATTTAATCATACAAATCGCTTAAGTCCTGTTCCTTTCTTTTTTTTGAATTAGAAATCAGCTTTACAACAATAATAACTCCTGCCACAGCAGCAATAACTGCACACTCTGTATAAATCTTTTTTGTTTCAATTTCGTTATCCTCTGATAATTTGCCACTCTTAACCTTTGTCCACAAATTATTTTGCAGTTCAATTATGTTTTGTGGTAAATTCTTAAAGGACTGAGATTTAATTTTTTGCTGTGGATAGATTACATCGCTGCCATAAAGTGAGCTTTCCTCGTTATTTTCAACTGTGATGTTGGGTGAGCGATAATAGATATACTCACTGTTTTCATATGCAACCTGTGGCTCGTGCATAAAGTTGATAAACGCTTCAGCTCCCCTTTTGTTTTTTGAGCATTTAGGAATACATAAGGCGTCATAAAAGAAGTTAACGCCCTCCTTAGGATAGCAATAATCTAAATCCTCGTTATTTTCCACCATAAGCAGATAGTCACCTGCATAATACTCTGCAAGGGCATACTCCCCACTTTCCATCAGGTTGAAAATTTCGTCCATTACATAAACCGGATTTGTTTTATCCTTTTGTTGAGCAAGCAGCTGGGCACTTTCTACCCAATCCTGCTCATTAGTTGAATTAAAATCCTGACCCAATACTGCCTGTGCAATAGCAAAGGCATCACGAGAATTGTTAAACATCAGAACCTTATTTTTATATTGCTCGTCCCAAAGAACACTCCAACTGTCAGGTGTTTCCTTAACAAGCTTTTTGTTATAGATAAGTACAGTTGTACCCACATTATAGCATACGGAATACAGCTGGTCAGGGTCATAGTACAGATTTTGAAATTCCTTTTTAATGTACTTAATATTAGGCACATTATCAAAATCAATAGGCAAAAGCATATCCTCATCAATGAGTCTGTCAATCATATAATCGCTGGGCACAATTACATCATATGACACTCCCCCACCGGAAAGCTTTGAATACATATTTTCGTTAGACTCAAAGTTTGTGTAATTAACCTTTGCACCTGTTAGGCGCTCAAATTCACTGACAACATCCATTGAGCCATCACTGCCGTCTGAAATATATTCACCCCAATTATATACATTAACTGTTGTACCTTGAAGTCCTAAATTCTTATAATATTTGATTTGTTCCTGTGAAAAGTATTCGTCCTCTGCAAAGGCAGGAACAGGAAACGCACTAAAGCAAATAATAAAAGTAAAAACTAAACATAAAATCTTTTTCATTTTACATCACTCCTACCCTTACTATCTGCCTTGTTTTGCGCAATGTTCATTACAATTAAAAGAACAAGAATTACCACAAACATCAATGTGGACAGTGCATACATATCAGGCTTAACTCTCTTTTTTGTCATTGAGAAAATATATATAGGCAACGTTTGAAAGCTCGGTCCGTTTGTGAAATAGCTGATAATAAAATCATCCAAGGATAATGTAAAGCTCATTACACAGCCGGTAATAATACCCGAAAGAATTTCCGGCATAACGACCTTAAAAAACGCTTTAACAGGACGACAGCCTAAATCGACTGCTGCCTCATAAATGTGCATATCAAGCTGCTTAAGCTTTGGCATAACATTTAAAATTACATAAGGTAATGCAAATGTAACATGGGCAATAAGCAATGTACAAAAGCCCAACACATCACTTTTATTGATTAGTGCACCTGCAAAAACGAACAAAAGCATCATTGCGATACCTGTTACAATTTCAGGATTCATCATCGGTACATTTGTCACCGTCATCATTGAACGCTTATAAAGCTTATTCCTTGAATTAAACAATCCCACAGACGCAAGAGTGCCTAATACTGACGCAACAGCAGCTGTGCATACTGCAAGTAAAACCGTATTTTTCAGTGATTTCATTGCTGCCGAATCAGCAAACATCTCGCTATACCAATAAAGTGAAAATCCACCAAAGGTGTATGTGCTTGGTGTGGAATTAAAGGAATACAGCATCATAACTGCGATTGGTGCATAAAGGAATATAAAAATCAAAAGCATATATAGCTTTGATGGTAAAGATGTTTTCTTTTTCATATTACAACACCTCCATCATTGCTATCATCTGCTCCAAAGAAATTCATAACACCCAGACAGATAAGAATTAAAATCATCAGCACAAACGATAATGCAGCACCAAGGTTATAGTTATTGGCACTTTGGAACTGTGTTTCAATAACATCGCCGATTAAAACTATTTGCCCACCACCTAATTTTTGTGTGATATAAAAGGTGGATACACAGGGTACAAATACCATTGTAATGCCACTTAATACACCGGGCATTGATAACGGAATTACAACACGGCGAATAACCTGAAGTCTGCCAGAGCCTAAATCCTCTGCTGCCTCAACAAGTGAATTATCAAGCTTTGACAAGACAGAATAAATAGGCAAAATCATATAAGGCAGGAAATTATATACCATACCCAAAACAACAGCTCCACCTGTGTTGATTAGCTTTACACTCTGCAATCCCATAGAATTTAGAATTGTGTTGATAACGCCTGAATCACCTAATATAGTCATCCAGCTATATGTTCTTATAAGAAAATTCATCCACATTGGCAGCATAACAAGAAGCACCATCATCTGCTGCCTTCTTACACTGAATTTTGAAAATATATATGCAAAGGGATAACCAATAAGCAGGCAAATCAATGTGGCAACAATTCCGTACAAAACGGATAATAAAATTGTTGGCAAATATGACGGAATTTGAGAAATGCTGTTTAATGAAAATGCTCCTGTATTATCGGTAAAGCTATAATATGCAACCATAACAAGTGGTGCAATTATAAACAAAACCGACCACAAAAGGTATGGCTTATCAAGGAGCCTTGAAGTGCGTTTATTCATCCTCTCCGTCCTCCCAATTATAGGAAGCATCGGATATATGATCCATTTCATCAGAGAAGCAGGAATAGTCACCAAATTCACCACTATACTCACTTCTGTTCATAATGTGAATTGCGTCAGGCTCGATATACATACCGATTTCCTCACCCACCTTATGATTTTCCTCTGTTGTTTGAATCATCCAAATAAAACCACCTACATCAACAAGGATTTCAAAATGAACACCCTTGAAGGTTACGCTGGTAATATTACCTGTTAATGACGCCTTTGCACCCGGCTCAACAATCTTAATATCCTCAGGTCTAACTACTGCTTCAACAAATGTATTCTCGCCAAAGCCACTGTCAAGACATTCAAAGGAAACACCACCAAAAGAAACCAAATAGTCCTTAAGCATTACTGCGTCAACAATGTTAGACTCACCGATAAAATCTGCAACAAAGGCATTAACAGGCTCATTATAAATATCCTCGGGAGTACCTATCTGCTGTATTTTGCCCTTGTCCATTACAACAACAGTATCAGACATGGACAATGCCTCCTCCTGATCATGGGTAACATAAATAAAGGTTATACCAAGACGCTTTTGGATTGCCTTAAGCTCTGTTTGCATATCCTTACGAAGCTTTAAATCAAGTGCACCTAAAGGCTCGTCCAAAAGCAAAACGTGTGGATTATTTGCCAATGCACGAGCAATGGCTACACGCTGCTGCTGACCACCTGAAAGTGAGTCAATTCTCCTCTTTTCAAAGCCTTTAAGATTAACAAGCTCAAGCATTTGGGCAACGATTTGGCGAATTTCGCCCTTTGACTTTTTTTGAAGCTGTGGTCCAAAGGCAATATTTTCATATACATTTAAATGAGAAAAAAGAGCATAGCGCTGAAAAATGGTGTTCACCTTGCGCTTATGTGGGGGAACATCATTTATTTTTTTACCCTCAAAAATCACATCGCCTTCATCAGGCTCAATAAAACCTGCAATACAACGAAGGGTTGTTGTTTTGCCACAACCTGAGGGTCCTAACAGCGTTATAAACTCTTTTTCGTTAATATATAAATTCAATTTATCAAGCACTACATTGTCACCGTATTTTACAGTGATGTCCTTAAGGTCTATTATCTTTTTCAATATACACATCCTCATTTTAACCCGATTTAACAGAGAAAATAATTTGTCTGTTATAGTAATAAATATATATAATACAGGCGTAAAAGTCAATATATTTTTTTTAATATTTCAATGCCTTTTTCTGCTGCTTCAATAGTATCCTTTACCTGTGAAAAATCACACACCATTGACTTTGGCTTCATAACACAATTATCCATACCAAAGGGTACAAAATAATAATTTTTATAGTTTAGAAGCATACCTATATTTTTTGCAGCAGCACCTAATGCATCGTTGGTAGAAACGCCAATTACCACCGGTCTGTTATTACGCAGGTGACTTTTTACTGCCATTGTGACAGATGTATCTGTTATACCTGACGCAAGCTTTGCCAGAGTGTTGCCTGTGCAGGGAACAACTGCAAGAACATCAAACATTTTTTTTGGACCGATGGGCTCTGCTTGATTTATTGTATGGATAATACTGTTTCCCGTTATTTGAATGATTTTGTTTTGTATATCCTTTGCATCGCCAAAGCGTGTGTCTGTTGAAAATGCGTTTTCACTCATAATTACAACAACATTGTTGCCTGCTTTTACCAATTCCTCAAGAACGGAAATTGATTTATCAAAGGTACAAAAAGAACCTGTTAAACAGTATCCTATATTCAAGAAAAATCCTCCTTTATTATTTGGTCAACTGTTTTTCCGATTAGTATTCCTGCTGATTTTTTTGAATATCTTGACGGAAGCTTTTTTCCGTCGATAAGCTTTATGCCCTTTGATTTTGCATACAGGGTATCAACTCCACCGGGAAATGAGGCTAAATCTATCAAAACAGTATCCTTGCCTAAAGCATCCAGCTCCTGCTTTGTGAAAACAATATGAGGAACGGTGTTAAATGCTACATCAAAATTGTTATTGTTTTTTAGGTCGTCAAAGTAAATATGCTTTGCTCCGTTAAATTCAGACAGCACCCTGCTTTCTTCACTTCGAGAACAAACAGTAACCCTTGCACCTAATGAACTCAGTGCTTTATGGAGAGCCTGTGCTATTCTGCCGTAGCCGGTTATTAACACGTTGGAGTTATATATTGATGATATTGAATTTTCTTTATAAAGTGCTATTGCTCCCTCGGCAGTTAAAAAGGAATTCTCAAGCAAAAAGGATTTGTTCTTATTATAATCAATTCCTTTATAATCACCTGCTCCGTAAAAAACGCATTTATCCTCAAATCCCTTAAACATATATTCCTTTGCCGGAATAGGCAAAAGAATAAAGTCGGCATTATTAGAATTTTCTAAATAATCGTATCCTCTGCTTACTAAGTAGTCCTTTGCAAAATCAAGTCGCTCATCAATCATATAAGGAATATTAAAGGAATTCAACTTCATATATTACACCTCAACTATCCCTATATTCTAT